>CANSYK010000071.1 GCA_947651225.1 uncultured bacterium
GGGCAGAATACAAAAATTGGAACTTGCAAATATCTGCTTAATCAGCAGACACTAATTAAGTTCCAGTACGTCAAAGCTTCTCTCAATATATTTTTTGAGAACTTTTGATATCTTTGGTTCATACAAAAGCCAAAGCATTAACTTTTTGACTTTTTTCTGCAATTGCATAAATTGTTTTCGTCAAAATTCAGCGCCTTTCTTCATATGTAAAATATAATACCTCTCTTTAGGATTATGCCCTTTCGGAAGCTTACCGATGCCAGACGCCATAACAGAAAAAATTTCCTCTATGTCATTGGTAATTTCGAGCGGCATTGCGGCGGGTTTTTCCAAAGAACATCTGCCCAGATTCCGCACACAATAACATCCCAGCCTATGAGTTGCCGGAACAGCGGGATATTAATATCCTCATCGATATCAACGGTAGGGCAAAGTCAAGAGTATACTCAAAATATATCGCCAAATTCACCTCTTTCATTAACTATAACGAATTAAAACCGCCATTTGTTACACTTCCAAAAAATTTTTTACAAAAATATCCCAAACTTTCTATTTTTGTGCAATTTGCCAGCCTGGCTTTAGTTTTCGGACAGCCTACCCAAAATTGAAAAAGACCCTCAACATCCCCAAGCAGAACATACACAAAATCTTCATATTCTGCTTTAGAAATCATTCCATTCTCTAGCAAAAGACCAACAAAGCTTTTAATTTCCCATTATAGCTATTTTTAATAGAAAGAATAAGTTCGTCCTCTTCGCAGACACATTTAATTCTGATATTTCAATAACATTATACATGAGTATTATCTGTAAATCAAAATAATATTGCTTGTGTCCACTCTCACCTTTGGAACACCATACTGTTTCCGGCATTTCTTGCATTTAGGAAATCTATCAAGCAATTGTTTCCGAACAACTCAAAGCCTGGAAGGCGGGAAGCGGATATTTTTACTGGAATTATAAGCTACTATTGGATACCGTCAATGATCCGAACTGGATTGGATGGGATAGCTGGGATTTAGGGAAAAGTGTTGATTTGGGATGGTTTCCTGTAGATGGAAACTGTTGACAAAAGTTTTGTAATAGCCTAAACTGCATTGAAACAGCAGAAAAAGGAAATGGATAAATTTTTTTAGTAGAGGTGTGGCATGAAAGGAAAATCGAGACTTCCCATGGGGATGGAGGATTTTGAGCGAATCCGCAGGGAGGGGTTTTACTATATTGACAAGACAAAGATGATAAAAGATCTTTTAGAGCATATAGCATATGTAAACCTGTTTACACGTCCGAGGCGTTTTGGAAAGACTCTGAATATGAGTATGTTGAAATGTTTTTTTGAAATAGGAAGTGATAAAACGCTTTTTAAAGGGCTGGAAATTTCCAGGGAAAAAGAACTTTGTGATCAATATATGGGGAAATTTCCCGTTATCTCGATTAGCTTAAAAAATGTGGAAGGTGAAACATTTGATGATGCAAAGAGGAAACTACGGTTGATAATAGGCAATGAGGCGCTTCGGTTTTCTTTTCTTGCAGAGAGTGATAAGTTAGCAGAATCAGAGCGTATACAGTATACAAAACTGATTGAACTGGATGACTGGGGAGAATTTGCCATGTCAGACGGGCTTCTGGAGGACAGTTTATTCATGCTGTCAAGGTTTCTGCAAAAACACTATGGACAGAGAACGATTGTTCTTATTGATGAATATGATGTACCACTTGATAAGGCGTACCAATCGGGCTATTATGATACCATGGTGGCGCTAATCAGGGCTTTGTTTGGACAGGCATTAAAGACAAATAGCAGCTTGTATTTTGCAGTTCTTACCGGCTGTCTTAGGATTTCCAGAGAAAGTATTTTTACAGGTTTTAATAATTTTAATGTGTATACAATAATGGATGCAGCATATAATGAATACTTTGGGTTTTCCGACAGGGAAGTTTTAGAACTGCTTGAATATTATGGATTTATGGATAAATATGATGCTATAAAGGAATGGTATGATGATTATCGCTTTGGCAGTCTGGACATTTATTGTCCATGGGATGTTATAAGCTATTGCCATGCACTGAAAATGACGCCGTCTGTAAGTCCAAAGAATTACTGGGTAAATACAAGTAGCAATAACATAATCAAAAAATTTATAGGCAGGGCAAAATCTGTCACGAGAAATGAAATAGAGTTCTTGCTAAATGGCGGCAGCATAAAGAAGCAGATACGCCAGGAATTGACTTACCGGGATTTGGACTCTAAAGTGGAAAATTTATGGAGCCTTTTGTTTATGACAGGTTATCTGACACAATGCCGGGAAGCAGATACGGAATGGACAGAGATTGTCATTCCAAATAGGGAAATACATTGGATTTTCATGGAGCAGATACAGGAATGGTTTGAAGAGGAAACCATAAAGGACAGTAAAAAGTTGGAAGAATTTTGTCATGCATTTCAGGAGAATAATGTATCGGCCATTGAGGAAGGGTTTAATGCGTATCTGAAAAAAACAATCAGTATTCGGGACACAAATGTTGGGAAGGAAATGAAAGAGAATTTCTACCATGGTATTTTGCTGGGCTTGTTTGGCAATATGGACGGCTGGGATGTAAAATCTAATGCTGAATCAGGGGAGGGTTACAGTGATATCAGTGTAGAAATTGAAGACAAAGAGATTGGTATTGTCATTGAATTCAAATATGCGGAACATGCTTCTTTTGATGCAGGCTGCAAGGAAGCGTTAAAACAAATCAGGGACAGAAATTATGAGGAAGCGTTAGTAGAGGATGGCATGAAAACAATTTACAAATATGGCATCGCATGTCACAAAAAGCGCTGTAAAGTAATTTCAGGGTAGGCGTATCCATGGCGTTTCTGTTGCTGAGATAGGAGTGGATGGTAAAAGAAACCGTTCCGGGTTTCGGCCGAAAGCAAATTTTTTTCTTGCATTTTCTGTCAGCTTTTGGTATGATATCAATGTTGCGCTAAAGAGTGATTGAAAAGAGGTTCTATGGAACCGTCAGTTTATAGAAGATGAAGGAGGTGCTTACGATGGCAAAATGTGCAGTTTGTGGAAAGAGCGTTCACTTTGGTAACAGTGTGAGCCATTCACATAGAAGAAGCAATAAGATGTGGAAACCAAATATTAAGTCCGTAAGGGTTAAGGTAAATGGTGGAACAAAGAAAATGCCAGTATGTACAGGATGTTTACGTTCTGGAGCAGTAGAGCGTGCGTAGGTGCTTTTTTCATGTAATTAGGAAACTGCTGTTATGCGGTGTCCTTTTTCATCACACAGAAAATTGCACCATAGGATAACAGCGGCATACTGACAGAAATACTATGAGTATCTATGAAACAAAAAAGACCGGTTGAACCGGTTTTTTTTGTTTCATAGAATCTGTCCTGTTTAACTACAAAACAAGTTATAACCAAGGATTAAACAGGTAAGAATAATAAGCAGTTCTAAAAAACTGTTTGTCATAAAAAACATGATAGTCATTCCTATTGCCATCCAGAATAATATAAAGCCGATCATTCGTTTCATTTTGTTCTCCTTTTTAATGTTTCTGGGCGATTTCTGCCTTGCGCTGTAATTGCTGATAGGATATAATAGAACTGATTGGCAGAATTTGTCATTGTGGACTGTGATAAAATCATTGTAAGATTGGGCAGGAGATTTCTGCACAGTCTTTTATTGTTATGATTCACAGCCAGATGAGAATGGTAATACTTTATTAACAGGATATGACGCAGGATGAAAGAAATTGAATAAGATTTTGTATACAAAGCGTGGAACAGATGGGAATGGAAAACAGAATTAGGAGGAATCGTTATGAAGGGGAGAATGGATACTGAGATGGGGAAGTTGATCATTGACCGGGACGTGCTGGCAAAATATGCTGGGATGGCAACAACAGACTGTATCGGAATCATAGGAATGGCTGCCGTCAATGTAAAAGATGGGGTGACAAAGCTGCTGAAAAGAGAGAATGTGGCACGAGGGGTCAGTATTTATGTAAATGGCGACCGTATTAAGATAGAGCTGCATGTAATTGTGGCATATGGAGTAAATATACGTGTGGTAGCACAGAATGTACTGGAAAGTGTCCGTTATAAGATAGAAGAGTACACAGGACTGACGGTAGAGAAGATTAATGTTATTGTAGAAGGTGTACGTATTGTGGATGAGGACTAAAAAACTGTGAAAAAACATTGCCAGGCAATACCTGTAAATGAGGAGGAGCAAAAAAGTGAGTATTAATAAAATTGACGCAGGCATGGTTCAGAAAATGTTTCTGGCAGGGGCAAAGGCTCTGGAAGCAAAAAAAGAATATATTAATGAATTGAATGTATTTCCGGTTCCAGATGGAGATACCGGAACAAATATGACAATGACGATTATGTCTGCCGCAAAGGAAGTCAGTCTTTTAAAGAATCCGACAATGGATGAACTTGGAAAAGCAATTTCTAGCGGTTCATTACGTGGGGCAAGAGGAAATTCCGGCGTGATTTTGTCACAGATTTTCCGGGGGTTTGTCAAGTCGCTGAAAGGAAATGACGAGCTGGATGCTACTGTGCTGGGAAATGCAGTGATGCATGCGGCAGAAACGGCATATAAGGCAGTTATGAAACCAAAGGAAGGGACGATACTAACTGTGGCAAGTGCCGGGGCAAGAAAGGCAGAAGAGATTCTGCGGGAAGGAGAAATAACTGACCTCTTACAGGTGTGTGACGAAATCGTACAAAGCATGGAGGATATGTTGTTAAAGACACCAGACATGCTTCCGGTATTAAAGCAGGCAGGTGTTGTAGATTCTGGCGGCGAAGGATTGATGACTTTTCTTCGCGGGGCTATGGATGCGCTACATGGGCGTACAGCGGACTTTATGATTAAAGTGGGCGGCAATGCGACTGTTGTGAAAGCAAGTACCGCAGGCGAGGCAGATATTAAGTTCTGTTATTGTACAGAGTATATTATTATGCTGGAGCGCAATGCAAACGTGGTAGAAGCACAGTTAAAAGAGTATCTGCAAAAGATTGGGGATTGTGTTGTGGTTGTGGCAGACGATGATATTGTAAAAGTGCATGTCCACACAAATGATCCTGGTCTTGCGATTCAGAAGGCGTTAAGCTATGGTTCCCTAACCAGCATGAAAATTGATAATATGCGGGAAGAACACAATGAAAAAGTAATTCACGATATGCAGAGGGCAGAGGAAGAGGAAACAGAAATGCCGCATAAAGAAATTGGATTTATTGCGGTTTCATCGGGGGAAGGGCTTTCCGAGGTCTTTACTGATTTAGGTGTGGATTATTTGATTGAGGGCGGTCAGACAATGAATCCAAGTACAGAAGATATGTTGGAGGCGATTGCCAGAGTAAATGCAGATACAATCTTTATCTTTCCAAATAATGGAAATATCATTCTGGCGGCAGAACAGGCGAAAAGCCTGACAAAGGATAAAGAAATTATAGTGATTCCGTCAAAAAATATTCCGCAGGGCATTACGGCAATGATTAACTATGTCAGTGGAAAAAGCAATGAGGAAAATAAAAAGCTGATGGAAGAAGAAATGCTCTGTATTAAATCTGGTCAGGTGACATATGCTGTGCGTGATACAAATATGGACGGAAAAGAGATTAAACAGGGAAATTTCATGGGGTTGACTGATAAGACCATTGTTTCTGTAGCAGAAACAGTAAATGAAGCCGCAAAAGAATTGATAGAATCGATGCTTGATGAAGATTCTGAACTAATCAGCATCTATTTTGGCGCAGAGGTTACAGAATCCGAAGCGGATGCGCTTGCAGATGAAATTTTGAAAGAACATGATGAGTTAGATATTGAGGTACAGTATGGCGGACAGCCAATCTATTCCTACTTCATTTCGGTGGAGTAAAAGGTTTGGAGCAAGAAAAGAGACATAGTTATGAAGCTAGGTGACAGTATTCGAACGATTAAAGGTATTGGAGAAAAAAGTGAGGAGCTCTTTAAAAAGCTGGGTATTACAACAGTGGAAGAGCTTCTTGCTTTTTATCCGAGAGAGTATGATTTATTTACGGCAATCCAGCCTGTTTCTTCTGTTCGGGAAGGGGAAATGGTGATTTTGGAGGGAAGTTTTGCGTCAAGGCCGCAGATGGCTTTGGTGCGTAATTTGAAAATTATTTCCTGTAAGTTCCGGGACAGTACAGGACAGATTTTTGTAAGCTGGTTTAATATGCCGTATCTGATGCGCTCTTTAAAAATGGGAGTGCGTTATATTATCCGGGGGCGGATTGTCAGAAAAAATGGTGTACTGCAAATGGCACAGCCAAAGATTCTGACAAAGGAAGAATATGTAAACCAGACAGGAAAGCTAAGCCCGGTGTATTCTTTGACGGCGGGATTAACCAATCATGCGGTAGCAAAAGCGGTGGCGCTGGCATTAAAGGAATGTGAGATGGAAAGTGATTTTTTACCACTACAGATTCGAAAAGAGTATGATTTGCCAGACAGAAAAAAGGCAGTCCGGATGATTCATTTTCCAGACAGTAAAGAAAGTTATGCAAGGGCAAGACGGCGTCTGGTGTTTGAAGAGTTTTTTCTTTTTGCGCTGGCATTGCGCCAGCTTAGAGAGAAGAAGCATAGTGTAGTGTCGCCATATTGTCTGAAACCACAGGAAAAGACAAAAGAACTGCTTTCTTCCCTGCCGTATTCGCTGACAAGTGGACAAAAAAAGGCATGGGAGGAGATTTGCGAGGATTTGCGGTCTGGTTATGTGATGAACCGTCTGGTTCAGGGAGATGTTGGTTCAGGAAAGACAGTGCTTGCGATGCTTTCGCTGCTTACTGTAGCAGAACATGGGCATCAGGGAGCGATTATGGTACCAACGGAGGTTCTTGCAAGACAGCATTATGAAGAGTTTCATAAATATCTGGAGCCTTTGGGGATTCAGGTAGTGCTTTTGGCAGGCTCCATGACAGCTGCTGCAAAGCGTGAAGCATATCGGCAGATTGCGAGCCATGAAGCGGATATCATTGTAGGGACTCACACATTAATTCAGGAAAAGTTAGCCTATGCTGATTTGGCACTGGTCGTGACTGATGAACAGCATCGTTTTGGAGTACGCCAGAGAGAGCAGTTTTCAGAAAAAGGAGAAACTCCTCATATGTTAGTAATGAGTGCAACGCCGATTCCAAGGACGCTTGCGATTATCCTGTATGGGGATTTGGATGTTTCAGTAATAGATGTACTTCCGGTGGGGCGCCTTCCGATTAAAAACTGTGCGGTGGACACGAATTACCGCCCGCAGGCGTACCGGTTTATGGAAAAGCAGGTACAGCAAAATCATCAGGTATACATTATTTGTCCAATGGTGGAAGAAAGCGAAAACAGTGAAGCAGAAAATGTAATGGATTATACCAATACATTGCGGGAAGTGCTTTCTCCTTCGGTTCGGGTAGAGTATCTGCATGGAAAAATGAAAGCTGCTTTGAAAAATGAGATTATGGAATCTTTTGCGTCTGGCGAAATTGATATTTTGGTTTCAACGACAGTAATCGAGGTGGGGATCAACGTGCCAAGTGCAACGGTGATGATGATAGAAAATGCGGAACGTTTCGGACTGGCACAGCTTCATCAGCTTCGTGGCAGGGTAGGGCGTGGAACGGCACAGTCGTATTGTATTTTTATGGCAGGAAATCCTTCCAAAGAAACGATGGAGCGTTTACGGATCATAGAAGGATCAAACGACGGATTTTACGTTGCAAAGCAGGACTTGCAGCTCCGTGGGCCAGGCGATTTATTTGGAATCCGTCAGAGTGGTGACTTGTTATTTGCCCTTGCGGACATTTATCAGGATGCAAAAGAACTGCAGCAGGCGAATGAAGCCGCAAACTCCTTTGGAGAGAAAGACATTCTTTTATTATGTAAAAAGCATGAGCGGTTGCGGAAAAAAATGGAACAATATACAGGAGAAGAAATAATTATTTAAATTTGTTACTATTCACGGCTGTTTTTGCAGCGCCAGACGGCATAGCTGGATGGTTTTTCGCATGATGTTTAGAATAGCCGTGAATAGTAACTTAAATTCTGAAACTTTTCAATGATTATTTGTGCTGTGTCTTGTTTTTTAAATTCAATCATTGTAAAATGAAACCGAAAATGGCAGCTTCGATGCAAAGAGAAAGGAGGGACAGGAAGCATGGCTAAGATGCAATATTCCAATGAGCAGTTATTTGAAATTGGAAAGATTCATTATGAAAAGCTGGCTCTGCATTGTCAGACCCTTGAGGTATCTGGCTTTTGGGAACAGGCAAGACAGGTGATGGGGCAGTCCAGCACAGAGGTTTTGGATGTTTATCTTCAGTCTATGTTGATGCAGCTTGGAATTTCTATTGGGACAATTTCAGGGAGCCGGCTTGTATTTGTACGGGATGTACCAATTTCCAACCCTTTAGGCATCGAAGAAGGGACAGAAATGGACGATAAATTTATGCGTGATGTGGCAAGGGTGTGTCATATGCCGCCGATTCTGATTCAGTTATGCAGTTTGTATGATAAAGAAAACGATGATGATATGACAGAGTATTTTATTGATGCCATGCTTAATATTATGTTTTGTCTGTCTTGTCTGGATAATGGAAGTCGTGAAGAAGCCAGTGAATTTGTAAAAGAATACTATAATAAAGTCAGTTATTATGTTGGTGGAAAAACTACAGCAGAACATGCGAGATATTTTTTTGTCAAACTTAATGATGGTTGTATTCAGTGTAATGTAGAAAAAAAGATTCCTGTCAGAGAACAGGATAAAGAGGAAGAGAAAGAAGGCGAACAGCAAAAAGAGGAAGTATCACAGGAAGAGGTTTGGGCAGAAGAAGAGGAATACGATACAGAAAAAAGTGTTCAGAACTGGGAAGAGATCGACGAAGAGGAAATTCCACAGGACTGGGGCGGTTATGAAACCGAAGAGGAAGGACAGGCACTATTAGAAAAAACAGGCGAGAACTGCTTGGATAAGGGTGAAAACGGAATACAAGAAGAGATGGAATCTGATATGATATATCAGGACAGGGAAAAGAAGACAAAAACAGACCAGGATATGTCTGCAGCTATGCTGCTGGCGGAGGAAAAAGCAGAAGAAAAGACGGAAGAAGAAAAAGAAGCAGAACTTGCCAGACAGGCAAAAGAACAGTTCCTTATTGTTAAGAGAAGGATTCAGGAGCGGGAGCATGCAGAGGAAAGAGCGCATGAGGAGAAAATACGTGAGCTGATGGGGGAGTTGAATTCATTAGTTGGACTGGAAAATGTGAAGCAGGAAATTCAATCGCTGATTAATTTGATTAAAATCCGTAAAATGCGCAGAAAGATGCAGCTTCCTGAGATGGAAATGTCGTATCATATGGTATTTACTGGAAGCCCAGGAACCGGAAAGACAACTGTGGCGCGCCTGGTGGCAAAAATTTACAAGGAACTTGGAATTCTTTCAGAGGGAAACCTTGTAGAAACTGACCGTTCTGGGCTTGTAGCAGGATATGTTGGTCAAACGGCTATCAAAGTACATGAAATTGTAGAAAAAGCAATCGGAGGGATTCTCTTTATTGATGAAGCGTATTCCCTGGCAAACCCAGACATTCAGAATGACTTTGGTACAGAAGCAGTGGATGCTCTTGTCAAGCTGATGGAGGATCACCGAGACAATCTGGTTATCATCGTCGCTGGCTATACAGAAGAGATGCAGAGCTTTTTAAAGAGTAATACAGGATTGATTTCCAGATTTAACAAATTTATAGATTTTCCAGATTATTCTAAGACAGAACTGGTTTCTATCATGAATGTTATGGCGAAGAATGCAGGGCTTGAAATTGTGAAGGAAGCGCAGAAGCAGGTTCTTCTCATGTTGGAACATAAAAGGGAAGAGGAATGGAAAGATTTTGGCAATGCCCGGGGAATCAGAAATCTTTTTGAGAGATTTATTATGAACCAGGCAAACCGTCTTGTTATGCTGCAGGAGCCAACGAAAGAGGAGCTGATAACGATTCAGCCAGAGGATGTTGCAGTTTGACCATAAAAGTGTATTATGTTATAATAGCCTTTAGCTTAAATGCGTCATGTGAGAGGAGAAACTATGAGAGTAATTGCCGGTGCGGCTAGGGGACGGAAGTTAGTTTGCCCATCTGGTAATCATACTCGTCCTACAACAGACAGAATAAAAGAGACCTTATTTAATATGCTGCAGAATGAGATACCAGATGCAGAGTTTCTTGATTTATACAGCGGCAGTGGTGGGATTGGTATTGAAGCGCTGAGCAGAGGATGCAGGCAATGTGTATTTGTGGATAACAGCAGGGAAGCAGTGCGCTGTATTATGTCAAATTTAAGGAACACAGGTTTTTTGGAGCAATCGGAGGTTCTGACGGTTGATGTAAGAAAGGCAGTAAAAAAACTGGAAAAGGATAATTGGTTATTTGATGTTATTTTTATGGACCCGCCATATCACAAGGGGTTTGAAGCAGAGATTCTTTCGGTTTTATTACATTCCTCTCTGGTACAGGATGGAACCCTGATTGTAGTAGAGACTGCTCTTGATACAGATATTTCTTATATGGAGAGCTATTCTTGCAGTATTGAGAGGGTGAAGGAATATAAAACAAACCGTCATGTGTTTTTACGTATTTGACAGAAATGGAGATTATTAATGCTTTCTCTTTTTGAGAAGAGCATTAAAAATAGAGAAAGATAGGGGATAAGTATGAAAACAGCAGTTTTTCCCGGAAGTTTTGATCCGGTAACAATTGGCCATATGGATCTGATTTTGCGCAGTGCCGGAATGTTTGACAGGCTGGTAATCGGAGTATTGGTTAATTCCGGAAAAACCCCCCTGTTTTCAACAGAAGAAAGAGTTGAGATGCTGAATAGCCTGACAGAAGGGCTTTCGAATGTATCGGTAAAATCGTTTGAAGGATTGTTAGTAGATTTTGTTGCCGAGGAGCAGGCGGGCGTAATCGTAAGGGGATTGCGCAGTCCGCAGGATTTTGAGTATGAACTGCCGCTGGCACAGGCAAATTACAGGCTAAACTGTAGTGCAGATACTGTTTTTCTTGCGACATCGCCGGAATATTCGTATATCAGTTCCAGTGGTGTGAAAGAAATTTATCGATTTGGCGGTGATATCAGTGATATGGTTCCGGAATTGGTGGTAAGTAGACTGCAAAGCAGTTGCTGATTTGCTGCTTTCATTGAAAAAATGATAGTAATCCAGATACAAAAGCGGGCAGGAGGTACGCACCTATGCAGGATAGCAGGATAGAACAGAAAATTGAGGACATTTACGGTTTTGTGGAAAGCTGTAAGATGCAGAGTTTTTCTACGACGAAAGTTATTGTTCCTAAAAATGATTTATATGATTTGCTGGATGACCTCAGAAGAGATGTTCCGGAAGAGATTAAGCGTTATCGGAAGATGTTAAACCAGAGAGATGCTATTTTAGAGGATGCAGAGCGGAAGGCGGCTGCGATTTTGGCAGATGCACAGGAGCAATATAGTGCCCTGGTGGAAGAACACCACATTATGCAGGAGGCATATCAGCAGGCAGAGGAAACTGTGCGGCAGGCAAATGAGAGGGCAGACGCTATTGTGCAGAATGCCCGTAAACAGGCTGATGAAATCGGAAGTGGTGCGATTTATTATACATTAGATATGTTAAATATGGCAGAAACTGCTATTGCGCAGGCATATGAAAGCACAATAAACAATTCCAAAGCTCTTGAAACTGCTTTGGGAGGCCATTTGGAGATTATCCGTCGTAATAAAGCAGAGCTGACTGCTCCAGCGGAGCCAGAACCACCAGAAGAGAACGTGGCAGAAATGGAGGAGCAGGCAGGTTATGAGGCAGAATATGCGCCGGAAAAAGAGTGATGTACCGGCTGGCACAGAGTGCTATGACGAGTGAATCGTCGTAAGGGGGAAACATGGAATGAATACCAAAAATGATGTGGAAGTAATCATTAATGGAAAACAATATACAATAAGCGGATATGAAAGCAGTGATTATTTACAGAGAATTGCGACACATATTAATGATAAATACGCAGAATTCAAACAGGATGAGGGATATAACAGGCTGGATGCGGATATGAAAAATATCCTTCTTGCGATTAACCTGTCGGATGATTATTATAAAGTGCAGGAATCTATTCAGGATTTACAACGAGAAAAAGAAGATTTGGAAAAAGAAATCTTTAATATGAAGCATGATATGATTGCGATGAAGTCCCGCTTAGAAGATCAGGAGAAAAAGTTAGGGGAGTTAAGGAAAGATAAAAGGCACTCTGAACATGAAGTGATTCGTCTGGAAACAGAATTAAAAAATGCAAAAGAGGACAATGAAGCTTTGATTTCGATTCAGGCGATGGCGGGAAATGGCGCAGTGGATAATAGCAGTGCAAGTGCTGATGCAGAAAAGAAAGACGAAGGAGAAGCAGAAAATGTCCTGTCAGATGATAATAGCGGCAATGGGGAAGAGAAGAGCTTACCCTCTGACAGTAGCAAGGAAGAGGAAACAGTAATTATTCCATCGTCTGCCGATAATGACAAAGCAGTTAGTGCCCAGCCATCTGGCGAAAGCAATGACAAAGCAGATAATGCCCAGCCATCTGACGAAAGCAATGACAAAGCAGATAATGCTCAACTGTCTGACAGCAATGAGAAAGTGGAAACAGCAGTATCGCTTGTCAGTGGTAACAAAACAGGAATTGTCAGGGCATCTGTCAGGAGTGACAAAGTGGAAACAGCAGTATCGCCTGTCAGTGGCAACAAAACAGGAATTGCCCAGGCGTCTGCCAAAACTGATAAAGAGGAATCTGTTCAGGCAGAAGATGGAGGAGTGCAGGAAGAGAATGTTTCGCCAGAGGGTGCGGCAGAGGAAGGGAATCCGTCAGCTGTCAAGGATAATGAATCCGAAAATGATATAGAGACAACAAAAGAGGATGAAGTTTCTGATAACAATAGTGTACCAGTGAACTTTAATGCTGCAAACTATAATACTAAAAAATCATCAAAAAAAAGCCGTAAAAAGAGGAGACGCTGAACGATTGCGGCTGAAAAAAAGGGACTGTGATTTTCCACAGTCCCTTTTGATAAATTGGGAAATTGTTTGGAGAGAGGTGTAGACAAGATGAAAAGAAAACCGGAAATACTGGCGCCAGCGGGTTCTATTGAGGGGATGAAAGCGGCAGTTTTAGCAGGATGTGACGCTGTATATATTGGTGGAAGTAAATTTGGTGCAAGAGCTTATGCCGACAATCCTAATCAGGAGGATATGATAAAGGCGATTGAGTTTTGCCATCTGCATCATGTAAAGCTTTATATGGCAGTCAATACTCTATTAAAAAACCAGGAAATAGAGAAAAATTTGTTTGAATATTTAAGGCCTTATTATGAAGCTGGGCTGGATGCTGTAATCGTACAGGATGTTGGTGTTTTGCGTTTTATCAAAAAACATTTTCCTTCACTGGCAGTTCATGCCAGCACACAGATGACCCTGACTATGGGGAAGGGAGCAAAGCTTTTAGAATCCTATCATGTTACACGGATTGTTCCGGCAAGGGAGCTGACAATGGAAGAACTTTGCCAGATGCGTTGTGATACAGATTTGGAGCTGGAAGTATTTGTGCATGGTGCCCTCTGTTATTGCTATTCGGGACAGTGCCTCTTTAGCAGTATGTTTGGGGGAAGAAGCGGAAACCGCGGCAGATGCACACAATCCTGTAGAATGTTATATCAGGTTGAAGGCAAGGGCGGACAAAAAGGGAAAAGGCCGGATGGGCAGTATTTATTAAGCCTAAAGGAATTATGCAATCTTTCGTACCTTCCAGAATTGATTGAGGCAGGAGTGGATTCTTTTAAAATAGAAGGCCGGATGAAACGGGCAGAATATACAGCTTTTGTTACATCGGTTTATCGGAAATATACAGATCTTTATTGTGATCTGGGAAAGAAGGGTTATCAGAAATATTTACAGGAACATGAAAAAGAGTGGCAGGAGGACTTGCGCTGCCTTGCAGAATTATATAATAGGGATGGATTTACACAGGGATATTTGGAAGGGGATTCGGGGGATATTACAAAGCGGTCTGCCGAAAAAAAGGGCGAAATGCTTGCCATGCAGCGTCCAAACCATGGTGGTGTTTTGGTTGGCAGGGTGCTGTCTGTGGGAAAAAGAGAAGTGACATATCAGACAGAGAAAAAACTTTCGGCACAGGATGTGGTAGAGTTTCGGGATGAAAAACAGCAGCCTTCTTATGAATATACATTGGGACAGGATGTCTTGGCTGGCAAAAAAGTGACAACCCTTTATCAGAAAGGGTGTCATATGAAAACAGGAGACCGTGTTTACCGTACAAAGGATGCATGGCTTTTAGAAAGTATAAGAAAACAATATTTAGGGAAGGAAAAGCAGTCGGCTGTTTTGGGAAACTTTGTGGCAGAAGAAGGAAAAAGGCTGCGTCTTTCTCTGGAAATAGGTGATGACAGGGAGAAATGGAAAATCTGTGTAGAGTGCCTTGGTGAACTATGCCAGAAGGCAGAAAAGCAGCCGGCAACAGAAGAAGCTGTGAGAAAGAGCCTGACCCAAACAGGAAACAGTAGTTTTTATTTTAAGGAACTTAACATACAGTTGGCTGAAAATCTCTTTTTACCAGTGGGGTTATTAAAAAAATTGCGCCGTCAGGCATTTACAGAGTTAGAGAAGGCGGTTATTGGGCTTTTTCGGCGGAATGATACTGTTTTTATTGAGGAAGAAGCGAAAGAGGAAGCGGCAGAGAACAGGCAGAGGTTATCCCGTTCGGCGTCTGTTATGACGAGGGAACAGTTGTTGGCTGTTTTAGAATGCTCTGCAATTGATATCGTTTATTTACAGACAGAACAGATGACAGCGGAAGAGTTAAAATGGGCATACGAAGACATCAGAGAGGCAAAAAAAAGCCCATGGCTTGCGTTTCCGGCTGTATTTCGTGCTCCGGTTTGGAAACTTTTTGAAAAAGAGTGGGAACGGAAAGAAGGAGTTTTTACACTTTCCTGGGATGGCTTTTTGGTAAAAAATATGGAATCGCTTTGCTTTTTGACAGTAGTTTTAGGCGTAAAAAAAGAAAAAATTCGTCTGGATTATAATATGTATGTGATGAATCAGGAGGCGTACCGTTTCTGGAAGGAACAGGGGATTGAAAAGCTGACAGTGCCGCTTGAGGCAACAAAAAATGAGATAGAGGAATTTTCCTTTTTGCAGGAAACAGAGTGTATTGTTTATGGGAAAATTCCTTTGATGGTATCGGCACAGTGCATGTATGCCAATATAAGAGAATGTGTGTGCAAGGATAAGACGGGGCAGGCAGTTCCTCTTCTTTTTCAAAATCAGAAAGGAAAAGAGTTTTTATCTGTAAATTATTGTAAATACTGTTATAATGTGATATACCAAAAGGAACCGCTTTTTCTGGGAAAAATGGATATCTTGTGGGAGGAATGGGGGATTCCGTCCATACGTTATGTATTTACGACAGAAGGAAAAAGAGAAACGGCGGATGTGCTTTCTGGCAGGGTGGCGGAAAAGATACAGACAGGACATTTTGAGTATGGTATCGTTTGAGGGTGAATAGTAACAATGGGTTTTCAAACATGCTATAGAATAGAATGGAGAGAAAAATGGACAAAAAAGAAGCGGCAAAAAAGTTAATAGAGATGTTTGGCTCTTTAAATGCAATTGGAGTAATCCATTCTATTGTTGTAGAGCTGTCAAAATATGCGATTATTCTGCTTTTTGCAGTTTATACATGGCACTGTTTTACCGTCTTTTTTGGGAAAAACGCAGAGCGGAAAGAGGCAGTGTACCACAGGCAGAACAAGATTATGTATGCCATACATTTTATCTGTTCTTTGGTGCTTTATTTAAATAGTTTGGATGGCAAGGTGGTTTTGCTGTATTTGGCACAGTTTGCATTTCTGTTTTTTGTAAATAAAGCATATCTTTATGTTTACCAGAATGCATCGAAGCTTGTTTTGAATAATATGCTGATGCTTTTGATGATAGGATTTGTTATGCTTGGACGGATTAATCAGGCATATGCGATTCGCCAGCTGGTTTTTGCAGTGGCAATTTGTCTTGTGGGGCTGTTTATTCCGCTGTTAATTGAAAAATTTCATTATTTTGACCGTTTCGGGAAAGTGTATGCTGTTCTGGGAATTTTTATGCTGGCGCTTGTTTTTGTGATTGGAAAGTCCATTTATGGGGCAAAAAACTGGATTGTAATTGGAAGTTTTGCAATGCAGCCTTCTGAGTTTGTCAAAATTATTTATGTATTTTTTATCTCAGCAATGCTTGCGAAATCAGCAGAGTTTCGGAATGTTGTGATAACGGGGGCTATTGCTGGGATCCATGTGTTGATTTTAGTTGGAGAAAGGGATTTGGGAGCGGCCCTGATTTATTATTTTACTTTTCTGGCTGTTTTGTATGTGGCGAGCCGGCAGCCGCTCTATCTGGGCGCCGGGTTTGGCGCCGGGGCAATTGCGGCCGTTATTGCCTGGAAGTTTTTTTCCCATGTGCAGAGGCGCGTGACTGCATGGAGTGATCCGTGGGGAACGCTTGATGATGAGGGGTTTCAGGTCACACAGTCCCTTTTTGCCATTGGCACCGGGGGATGGTTTGGGATGGGGCTTGGCGAGGGGCTTCCGGGCAAAATTCCAATTGCAGAAAGCGATTTTATCTTTTCGGCAATCAGTGAAGAATTGGGGGCGTTTTTTGCAATCTGCCTGGTTTTAGTGGAAGTAAGCTGTTTTATTCTGTTTATTAATATTGCCCTTAAAATGACAAGGCGCTTTTATAAACTAACAGCATTAGGGCTTGCGATAGAGTATATTTTTCAGGTGTTTCTGACAATAGGAGGTGTTACGAAGTTTATTCCGTCCACTGGAGTAACGCTGCCGTTGGTAAGTTATGGAGGAAGTTCGGTAATCAGTACAGTGATTTTATTTTGTATTATTCAGGGAATGTATGTATTAAATTGTCAGGAGGAGGAGAATATTGAAAGAGAGGCAGCAAGGTAACAGGCAGATTATGATTTTGACATATAGTATCAGCTTTGTCTTTTTGTGTATGGCAGGATATCTGGCGTATTTTATGGCAGTGCAGAGCCAGAAAGTGATTAATAATCCATACAATAAACGTCAGGAGGTTCTGGCAAAAAAGGTGCAGAAAGGGAAAATTGTTTCCGCAGATGGCAAGGTTCTGGCAAAAACAGAAACGGATAAAGAAGGAAATGATACCAGAGTCTATCCCTATCATGATATGTTCTGCCATATTGTAGGGAGGGAAAAGAACAGTATGACAGGAATTGAGGGGCAGCAGTGCTATCCTCTGCTGACTTCTCATGCCAATCCGCTAAAACAGTTGGGGAATACGCTGCGTGGACAGAAAAGTCCTGGTGACACTGTTGTGACGACATTGGATTATAACCTGCAGAAGGCGGCATATAATGCTCTGGGAGGACAGAAAGGCGCCGTTGTTGCACTGGAACCAAAAACAGGTAAGATTCTGGCAATGGTATCCAAGCCGGCATACGATCCGAATCATGTAACAGAGAACTGGGAAGCGTTGACAAAAGATTCCAATGAGGATTCTGCACTGCTCAACCGGGCAACACAGGGATTATATCCACCGGGTTCTACTTTTAAGGTGCTGACTGCCATTGAGTATATTCAGGAAAATCCCAATTCTTATCAGAAGTTTCATTATGACTGCAAAGGAAGTGATTCTTTTTCCGGCAATGTGATTAACTGTTATGGTAAGACGGTACATGGAAGCCTGGATTTACAATCTGCATTTGCAAAATCCTGTAATGGTGCATTTGCAAAAATTGGAACGACATTGGACATTTCGGATTTTCGGAAATTAACAGAAAAGTTTATGTTTAATAAAGAGATTTCTGTGGATTTTGAGTATAACAAAAGCCGTTTTTCCCTGACAAAGGATTCGGATATTGGGGAACTGACCCAGACAGTTATGGGACAGGGAAAGACCATGATTACCCCGTTAGAAAATGCAATGATTGCCGCAACGGTGGCTAATCAGGGGAAAATGATGATTCCTTATGCTGTTGACCATGTAGAAAATGATGTTGGCCAGGTGGTGACACAGTATGAGCCAAAGGAAAAAGGGCAAATTATTGAGAAATCTGTGGCAAAAAAAGTAAAACGGATGATGCAGGCGGTTGTAACAGAGGGAACTGCCCGCTCATTGCAGAGCTTATCCTTTTCTATAGCGGGAAAGACAGGTTCTGCCGAGTTTGACTCTGAGGGGACTTCTCATGCCTGGTTTATCGGTTTTGCGCCAGCAGATAATCCTGAAATTGCTGTCAGCATTGTTGTGGAGGGTGCAGGAACCGGTAGTGAATATGCTATTCCGATTGCCAAACGGCTGTTTGAGGAATATCTGGGATAATGGATAACAGAGTGGATAGTAACCTTTATAAATGAAAATTGTTTTTTGGGGAGAACAGGCATTGCAAACCGTTATGAAAAAGGGTATACTAATAGAAGGCACACCAACCAAGGAGGAAATGCGATGATTGAAGCGACAAGTTGTGGCGGTGTGGTGATTTTTAAGGGGAAGATTTTAGTCCTGTATAAAAATTATAAGAACCGGTATGAAGGGTGGGTGTTGCCAAAAGGGACTGTTGAGAGAGGAGAAGAGTATAAAGAAACAGCACTGCGGGAGGTGAAAGAAGAAACAAGTGCAGATGCCAGTATTATAAAATATGTGGGAAAGAGTCAATATACCTTTAATACACCAACAGACACCGTAGTTAAAGATGTACATTGGTATCTTATGATGGGAGAGAGCTATTTTAGCAAACCACAGAGGGAGGAATTTTTTCAGGATTCGGGTTTTTACAAATACCATGAGGCGTATCATTTGTTAAAATTTACAAATGAAAAACAGATATTGGAAAAAGCTTATATGGAATATACAGACCTGAAGAGAAATAATTTGTGGGGAAGCCATAAATATTACTAAAATACTGGTCATAGAGTAAACACGATATGGCAATACTGGATTAAAAGAAAAGTACAGCATATATAAATCTGCCTTGACAAATTTGTTTTGAGGTAATATAATACCAATAGATTTATAAACATGATTTATTTTGTTGATGGCTGCTTTTATGCTTTGGCATTTGTCTGCAATATAAATTGTATGAAGGTGCCGTTAATTCTGGGGCAGATTATTTTATCATTATAGTAAGGGAGAAAAACTATGGGAAATAATATTTTGATTGTTGACGATGCAGCGTTTATGCGTATGATGGTGAAAGATATTTTAACAAAAGGCGGTTATAACGTAGTGGGGGAAGCAGAGAATGGTCTTGTTGCCGTTCAGAAATATAGCGAATTAAAGCCAGACTTGATTACGCTTGATATTACCATGCCGGAGATGGATGGCATTCAGGCTTTGAAAAAAATTAAGGAGATAGATCCTGGGGCTCAGGTTATCATGTGTTCTGCAATGGGACAGCAGGCGATGGTTATTGAGGCGATACAGAACGGAGCGAAGGATTTTATCGTTAAACCGTTCCAGGCAGACCGTGTATTAGAAGCGGTAAAGAAAGTCATAGGTTGATAATACATACCTTGAAAGAGGCTGCATCGCAGTCTCTTTATTCTATATAAAAATAATTTGGGACACTGGCACAGGCGGTGTCTTTTTTGGTGGAAGATAGTTACTATTCGTGCATAATGGGAGGTTTTGATAAATAAATGTAGTGATAAATAGCCCTTTCTGCAAGTCTGTGTATCTAGTATAATCCAATTTAATTAACCGTACCTTTTGCTGGTCTGCTTTCCCGATAGCACAGGCATAAAAGCCTCAGCGTAGCCCGCTACGCCTACGTTTTTACACCTGCACTCTCAAAAAAGCATCCTCGCCAAAAGATAAGGTAATTAAATTGGATTATACTAGTTATATGAATAATAGGGGGTGTAGTTTGCTCTAATATCATTATGTCAAAAAAATGTTATTTATTTGGCAGGGATTGAAAAAATGTGGATAACTTTATAGTTATCCACATTTTTTTGTGGGCAAAAGTCGCAGAATACCAGTTGTTAACGAAGTTTTGCACATTTTCCACAATGAATTACAGATAAAAGGACGTGGAAAATTGCACAAAAAAGGAAAATTTGTCTTTTTTTGTCAATTCTCAAAATTTTTATTTACAGGCATAGGCCATGAATAGTAACTGTGATTGTTATGCTTTTTTGGAGGTTAAGAATATATGTAAAATGTCTAACAATAGCAGTAAAAATGTACAATTCATTGTGCATTTTTACTTGCTTTTGTGTCTTTTGCGGTGTATAATGGGATTAGAAAACAGCAAAGGAGTGGTGACTATGCAGTATATTATCAGCGGTAAAAATATCGACGTTACCGAAGGGCTTAAATCAGCAATCTATGATAAAATCGGAAAGCTGGAGAGGTATTTTACGCAGGATACGGAAGTACATGTGACGCTTAGTGTCGAAAAAGAAAGACAAAAGATTGAGATTACAATTCCCATGAAAGGGAATA
Source organism: uncultured bacterium (assembly GCA_947651225.1). Classification (GTDB taxonomy): domain Bacteria; phylum Bacillota; class Clostridia; order Lachnospirales; family Lachnospiraceae; genus Butyribacter. Next base: position 20,581 of record CANSYK010000071.1, read on the forward strand.
TTGTCCGTGCGGAGCAGGTCAGCAATGATATGTATGTGTCCATTGATTTGGTGGAAGAGATTATTGAGCGTCAGTTACGCAAATATAAGAACAAACTTGTGGATCAGAAGCAGGCGGCTGCCAGCCTTAGCAAGGCTTTTGTTGATGAAGAGATTGAGGATGACGAGGAGATTAAGATTATCCGCTCAAAGAGATTTGCGATGAAACCGATGGATCCAGAGGAAGCGTGCATTCAGATGGATTTGTTAGGTCATAATTTCTATGTGTTCCGCAATGCAATTACCGAAGAGGTAAATGTCGTGTATAAGAGAAAGGGAAATACGTTTGGTTTGATAGAGCCAGAATTCTAAGATAGACAGGAACATGCTGTAAAAACATTTCATGGTAGTTTCAAAAGAGTTTTGGACAAGTTGTATTGGGGAAGTTCAGAAGAAGCTAAAAAAAAGCAGATTAGCAATGCTGAACGAAAGATAAGGAGGAGGTTCTCGAACAGAACCTCTTTTCTTTTTGGTTGACGGCAGATAATGTATTAGTAACTTTTTATGAATTAGAAAATATACTATACCGAGGTGATTTTTTGAATGGTATAGTATATGCTCTGTTTGGAACGGCATTTACGTTCCTTCTTACGACATTAGGTGCGGCAAACGTATTTTTTGTGAAGAAAAATATAAATCAGAATGTACAATGCCTTTTTTTAGGATTTGCAGGCGGTGTGATGATTGCGGCGTCCATTTGGTCTTTACTTGTACCAGGGATTGAACAGGCGCAGGAAAACCAGCAGATTGGATGGCTGGTCACAGCGGGCGGCTTTTTGCTTGGCGTAATCCTGTTGCTTGCCGTTGATTTTCTTATGAAAGGAAAACTGAAAAAACTACAGGATAGGGGAAAAAAACTTCCTTTAACCAAAAAAACGACAATGCTTCTGGTGGCAATTACAATTCACAATATTCCAGAAGGAATGGCGGTAGGAATGGCATTTGCCTTTGCCGCACAGGATTTATCAGATGTCAATATTATGTCTGGCGCAATTGCGCTGGCACTGGGGATTGGCATTCAGAATTATCCGGAGGGGATGGCGGTTACGCTGCCTCTTTTACAGGATGGCATCAGTAAAAAGAAAGCTTTTATTATAGGAAGTCTTTCTGCGGTAGTAGAACCTGTTTTTGGTGTGACTGCCGCAGTACTGGCAAGTGTGGCAAAACCATTTATGCCACTGTTGCTTTCTTTTGCCGCTGGAACAATGATTTATGTTGTGGTGGAAGAACTGATACCAGAGGCACATTTGGGGGAGAAGGAAAATATTGGTACACTCGGTTTTGTCGTAGGCTTTCTGGTGATGATGATACTGGATGTAGCATTAGGGTAGTACTACATTTTTGAAAAATCTTTAAGCCCTCTTAGGAACTGAAAATAATTAATTGTTGCATCAAAAAGCCTTGTTGATGCCAAAAAAGATTGACAGCGTTTCAGATATTGTCTATGCTAGTACAGTGGCTATTAAGTTTAATCTAAAATTCTTTACTATTCACTATGCTGGAAGGCATATAATACTAAAAAAGCAGGAGGGCTTAAAGAAATGCAGTTGTTGATAAATATTGTTCGGGGGTTTTGTATGGCGCTGGCAGACAGCGTACCAGGAGTTTCTGGAGGGACAGTAGCTTTTATTCTTGGATTTTATGACAGGTTTATTGGTTCGCTGGCACATCTGTTGAATGGAACAAGTGAGGAGAGGAAGGAGGCGGTTCTTTTTCTGCTTAAACTGATGGTGGGCTGGGTGCTTGGTTTCTGTATGTCTGTTCTGGTGCTTGGAAATATTTTTAATACCCATATTTATGAGTTGTCCTCATTATTTATGGGACTGTCTGCCTTTGCGCTTCCAATTGTGATAAATGAGGAAAAAGAAGTTTTGAAAGAAAAAGTTCAAAATGTTATTTTTACAGTAATCGGCATTGGGGTAGTTGCGTTGATTACATATCTGAATTCCAGTGGAACGGAAGCAGGTGCAGTCAATATTGCCCATTTGTCTGTTGGCACGGCAGTTTATATATTTTTGGTGGCGATGGTGGCAATTTCTGCCATGGTGCTTCCAGGAATCTCCGGTTCAACGCTGCTTTTGATTTTTGGGCTATATGTGCCGATTATTACGGGAATTAAAGAGTTTTTACATTTTAACTTCAAATATTTCTGGGGGCTGGCTGTTTTTGGGCTTGGAATGATTGCCGGAATTTTGACGGTGATTAAGCTGGTAAGGGCTGGGCTGGAAAAGCACAGAAGCATGATGGTTTATTTAATTTTGGGATTGATGTTGGGGGCATTATATGCGATTGCAATGGGGCCAACAACGCTTGATGTGCCACAGCCGGCAATGACAGTAAAGACATTCCATCCGCTTTTCTTTTTACTTGGCGGTGTGATTTTATTTGGTCTGCAGAAGTTAAAAGCTGTTTCAGAAGCAAAATAATAGTGTGAAATTAAAGGCGTGGAATGAAGCTGATTTTGGAATGATAAAACAAAATCATAAAGCATAGACTACTATAAATGCGTATGAGCAGGAGGTAGCCTATGCTTAATTATTTATGGGGATTTATGATACTGATTGGAGTGGGATATGGCATTGTGACAGGTCAGGTGGAGGTACTGAGCAATGCGGCAATAGACAGTGCCGGGGAGGCGGTGACACTGGCAATTACGATGCTTGGGATTATGGCGATGTGGACAGGGTTAATGGAGATTGCAAAACAGGCGGGAATAATGGAGCGTATGACAAGGGGGCTGCGTCCGGTGCTTCGCTTTCTTTTTCCGCGGATTCCGCAGGGGCATAAGGTAAATGAATATATTGCGGCAAATATTATTGCCAATGTACTGGGGCTTGGATGGGCGGCAACACCGATGGGGCTTTGAGTTATTATAATGACAGGTTGAAAAATCCATTGAGAAATCAAGGGTTTCCGCCGAATTTAGTCCTAATGAAAAAATGTAGTTTTGCATCAAAGCATTTCTGATTTTTCATTTGGACGGCGCCGATTCAAAAGAAAATAGGAAGAAATGTCAGTAATGTAACTCAAAGTGCCTGAAAGCAATGAGTTACTGGTTTTAGTATAGCATAAGGAGGGTAGAAGGTAAACAATTTCATATTGATGATTTAGATAGGACTAAATTAGTGAATGGCAGAAATGCTGCTAAAACTAGCTTAGTCCTATTTCTTTTTACAAATTCAAAATAATAGAGGAATGAATTTATGAAGAACAATACAGCGTTAAGTGCAGAGAAAGCGATTACTTTTATCAGCGATGCACATGAAAAATTCTACTACGAGAAATTGAAAGAGGTCAGG
>CANSYK010000072.1 GCA_947651225.1 uncultured bacterium
TTTTCATTACGTCGCAGATTGTGCTGTCTGTAATATAATCTACCGCTTCCAGGCGAACCAGTTCATCCGCAATTGCCTGCATGGTCCACCATGAAGCACCGTCAGGTGGGGCAGAGCAGGCTATCGCACATATTTTTCACTAATATTACCTTGAGTACCTTTTGTATTGAAGAAAATCTTATATGTACTATCCTTTAAAAGTAACTTTGTTTTCCCTCAGCACACACACTCAAATGTGTATCTCCATTCCCCATAACCAAACGCATCAAACGTACAGATAAAGATTACAAAGCTCTGCGACAGTTCACTGTAGTCTGCACTTTTTTCATTCGCATTCAGATCTATCATACCTTAAACCTCTACCAGTATGCTGAAATATCAAAAACTGCCAACCAACGGTTCCTGGATCCCATGCAGGATATCATTCCCACAAAAAGTATCGAAAAGGAGATCAATAAAGTCTGCAGGCGGAAAATATAATAGCATAAATAATTTTGAACTTTATCTAACAGCAATGTCTGATTCTCAAAGACATCATCCATTTCACCTATTGAAATAATGTATAACTCAAGTCCCCACCTTTTCTTTCACCCATTATGTCTAATATATTTACATCATATATCATTCTTTTTCTCCAATACACAGATCCTGGTAAATACATCCGATTCTATCCCTGATATAAAAGCCCACTTTTCGTTATCGCTTCATATTGTTTCTCTAATTTTTCCATACTAAAAATCTTTCTTTCTGTATAACCATTTTCCTTTAAGGCACAAAGAACAATATGAAATATCTGCTTCCATTCTGCCATAAATTCCGTTATTTTTAAATTAATTCTGGCATTTGCATTTAGCAAATTCTCTAAACTACCAGCCACTGACTCCCAATACGAATTTATCTCCATCTGACCATCTTCCCATACAATTTCCCAATCACTCCGAAAGGTATCTGGCAACCAGTGAATTATCCTTTTTCCATTCTTTGCCTGCATGAAACTTTCAAGCAACTCAAGAACATCATCCAGCATATAACTGATATCATATTTATAAGATAATGGTATACTAATATGATTCCACATTAAGGTTGCACTTTCAGTATACAGAGGAAATATAGTTTCCATTGCATCTGCAATACTCTCATCTTCGGCATTATACTCTTTTAAGACTTTCGGATTATTTGCCTGTATATAAAATTTCATTATTATCTCCTACTATCCTGATTATTTGATTTCTATATAAAAAACATCTATTGGATGGTATACAGCCGTCTTAATTTCCCCTTCCCCATCCAGCCAGATATGGTAAACCGTATTTGTTCCTGTGCAGAATGCTTCTTCCGCTTCCTGAATACCAGTTTCCCTGTTTTGGGCATTTCTAGAATAGATATCATCACCTTTTTGCATTTCATTGATAAAGCGGTATCTACGGATAAAGCGTGTTTGAAAATTCATTCTCACGATCTGCACTCCCCACCTTGTGGAAAGCACATCTTGCAAAAAGCAATTTTCAAACACGCTCTAGTAAAAACAAGGGTATCTCTGGTAAAACATTTATCTCCGATACACTTTTTCTTAAATATTTTTAATGTTTCCCCACAAATCTTTTAACTTCTGCCCTGCCTTTTTTGCCCTGGTCTTTGCCTTGCCGCACAATGCTTTTAACATTGACTTTCAATATGGTCAATTTGAATGTCCAATAACCGTTCTACCATACCTTTGCATAGTTCTAGATTTCGCATTACCTTTGCGAACATAAAGTCATTAGAAAGCAAGCATTATTTTTATCATCATATCTGCTAAATTCCGGCACTCCGCCAACCACATCATTTATATGTCTGGCTATCCTTTTCTTTTCTGTTTTAATATCCATGTCTTTTCCATATATTATTCTTCATACTGACACTACTGATATAATTAATCTTCTTCACTATCCTCTGACACCTGACATTCAATCTCTACACTAAGTTCACCCACCTGAGCTGGTATCTGCTCCAGAAATTTGTAAGCATTTTGCGTTGGCTCATATAAAAAGTGAATTTCAAAAACAACACATTCTGCCTCACAATTTTTATAAACTTCTTTATACTGACCACTTTCACAAAATGCAAGATACGAATTAATTTTGTCCTGAAGCATCAGTAGATGTTCATACTCTTCTTCCCAATCCAAATGGTCAGTAAGCAACAATTTTATCACTTTATTTTCTGATAAAGCAATTCCATCTACAATATCCTTATCTACAACTGACATATTTCCTCCTATTCTTCTACAATCAACCATTATTGAGGCCTGACTATTTTAATTTCTGTACCTGGCGGAATTCTATAACCACCTGTAAATTCTCCTTTTCCTTTTCCCACAATGACCCCTCCACTTTTCTCAATCTCTGGAAAAGCCTTTTTTTGATTTCTAGTTAAACGAGCTGTATCAGATGATTTATATTCCTCGATTAGAATATTTCCATCCGCATCTCTTCCAATAGCATCTACTCTTGTTCTGGTTCCATCATCTGCCCTTATTGTAATTTGACTTTCTGCATTTGGATTTTCAGAACTAAACCTTTCAAATTCCTGTTGTTCAAATTCATCTCCCCGTTTCTTATTCTCACGTATCTTGTTATCTCCATTATTACTACTGCCTTTATCATGATCTCCCTTACCATTATGTACAAAAACCCGTATCTTCCCGACAAAATAAGACGCCCATTCCTTCACATGCAGATTATAGGTCATCACCTTCTCTTCATGCCTTACCTTCACAATTTTTGTAATCTGCGCCGGTCCGTCCATCGTCTCTACGATATCGCCTTCCCGCAAATTAATCGCCGATACCCAGCCCTGCTCCTGCACATAGATTGGATGGTATGCCGTCGTTTTAATTTCCTCTTTCCCATCCAGCCAGATATGGTAAACTGTATGCGTCTCTGTTTGGAATACTTCTTCCACTTCCTGAACTCCAGTTTCCCCGGTTTTAGTATTTCTGGAATAGATATCGTCACCTTTTTGTATTTCCTTAATCAGGCGATATCCATGACCAGTGAAAACAGGCGTATCACCAGTAAAACATTTATTTTTGGTACGCTTCTTTTTTGATGGTTTCTTCAAGTTTTCACCAGAGCCTGCATTTTTTGCACCAGTCTTTGCTTTGCCACGCACTCCGCCTAACATTGCATTCATCCCTTTGGTTTTTGACAGCGCACTCTTATCTTTCGTTTCTTTTTCTACCTTGGCAGATTCACTTGCCAGAGCCATTGTATCACCAATGCACGAAATAGAGGAAACTACGTCAGAGTCAGCGTTTCCCTTTGCCGTATCAACGGTAGTATTTGCCCTGTCTGCCACATTCCCTTTACCTGGAATATTCCCTGCCGCATCCATCATTCCCTGGATAGGAGCCGAATGTTCCTCCACAAAGGACGAAGTTCCACTAAGAAAGCCCATATTTACCGCCCCCTTTTTAATTCTCCTTAATCAGTTTTGCTTTCAGGTCAATATTCCCATTCATTTTAATAGAGCTTCCCTTGCAGGATTCTTCCAGTGTATTAGATGCTGACAGCGAAAGCTTTTTGCCAGAGGATACATCCATATTCTGGGAAGAAGACACTGTCATTGCCTTTGTACTTGTAATATCCATAGTCTTTTTCGCATCTATGGCGACTGCCTTGCCAGAAGATACTATTACGCCCTTTCCACCACTTTCTAACTTCACTTCATTGTCTTTACATTTTATCTCCAATGTCTGCTTTGATTCGGTTTCAAGCTTCTGGTCTGCTACAATCTGCATCTCATTACTTGATTTCGCAGTAAATTTCCCTGTGCTTGCGATATCCATTGTATTGCCGCCTGTCACTTTGATCGGTTTTGCTGCAGACACTTCAATACCACTTGCAGGCGTCTCAAATTTCATATTGTTTTCCCGGCAGGTCATATTAATAGAATCTGCCGCATCAACAATCAGGTTTTTCCCTGCATGGATACTAAAATCATTTTTGCTGGTCATCGTAATCTGGTCGCCGCTTGTAACTGTTACGCTTCCGCCACTGGTAACATTGACAGCCTTATCGGTAATAACATCTACGCCTCCGTTTTGATTAATTCTGATATAGGTAACATCATCATTTGCCGTAATCAGTATTTCATTCTTATCAAACTTAACTTCCTTCCCAAGCGCTGTACGGAGATATTTTACCTGCGGGTCCTCTGTCTTTTCCGTATCCTCCTGCCGGACAGACTGTACAGCATATGCCTCGTTTTCATCCTCTGTTGGAAATACAATCTGTACTGTATCTCCCTCTTCCGGCATCACATACCATCCAGTATGGCTCTCTGTCGAATAACCAGTTGCATAAGGAAATGCATATGCCTTCCCCTCATCCTGGCTGTCATCAATTGCCAGATGGACAATCACGGTATCTCCTACAACTTTTAATACTGTTCCATTCAGCGTCAGGCCGCTGGCATATGGATGGACAGCCTCCTTTACAGACAAGCCTGCCTTTGTTGTCAGCCCATAACGGCAGGTAAAGACAGAACCTTTCAGGCAAAGATCAGCTTCCCTTACATATAATGCCTTTCCCTTCCTTTTTACCATATCCCCTACCTCAAGTGTAGCATGGTCTGTCTGCAATGTGTACTCTACTGCATCCCCTTCCTCATAAGAAATGCTTCCACACTGCGACAGCTTCCGGTAACGGGACACTTTTTTCCTCACGGCAAAATCAACCTCTTCCCCTGCTTCATCCTTATATTCCATCCCCTCTGGCACACCAAAAGCAAACGATGGCGTTGTCCCCTTTGGATCAGGCACAAGGACACTATTACTGTGGGAAGCAAGCCTCTTTAAAAATTCCCAATCCGTCTCACGGTATTCCAAAAGCAGATTTTTTACCTGTTTTTCCTCTGCATGGCATTGGACGCTTCCCCCAGCCTCCGCAGCAAGCTGCTCTGCAATTGTATAATAGCTTAAGCCATTTTCCTGGAACGAACGTTTTTTCTCCTCCTTGTCTAACTTTATTGTCCATGAAACAGCCTCTGCTTCCAGATAATAAACGCCACTTTCACAGACAATGCCAATATCAGTTGCCACACCGCAAAACAGAGTGGTTCCCTCTTCCTTTAACGTAACTGCCTTTTCCTCCCAGTCATCTTCAAGCAGGCTTTCTTCCTCCCCTTCCTTTAAGACACCCCGAAAACGCAGCCATGCATGCTCATTTGCCTTCTTAATCAGCCGCAGCTCTGTAATCCGTTCCATCGCAAATGGCTCTACCACATATTTTCCTACTTCCTGCAGTTCCATATCATTTCACCCCTTCCTGTCGGTATAAACAAGTTTCATTACATTTATTCAGACACGCCCCTGCCATCCCTATCTGTCCAGGGAGCGATAACGTACCGTTTCAAGCATCTGTACAAATAGCTCTTTCCAATCCTCACGGTCTGCATCCAGACAATTACAGGAGCCCATTAACAGCTGTCCTCTCAAGGAGGAAAAAAACATCAGATTATAAATATCCGTATCAATCGCCGGAACCATAAAATCAAACCACGCCAGACAGCCTTCTTCTGCCTTTACAGTCCCTTCTTCTATCATTTCAGAGGAAGTCTGTACTCTTTTGACAATCTCCTTCATATAACTGCGGATTTCCTCTTCCTCCCCTTCCTTTAACTTTTCTCTCTTATGGGAAAATGTAACATTTACTGTCGTCTCTTTATTGGTATAAATAATATCCGGCCGGTTCTCATTGGGATATTTTAACCTTGCAAGTTCTTTGCTAAGCGGCCCAAACTCATCCGGCATCCACATCCACAGTTTCCCCTTGATCACTTCCCGCTCACAAAAAGCAATATTTTTTCCGTCCACCAGAACACTTCCTGCTTTAATATCCTTAACTGCTCCCTCTCGTCTTTCCCGTAACAGATTAATAAATCCCTCGTCTCCGTATTCCTTCATAATTTGCACCATGCCTCAATCGAAAATGCTTGCATTTCATCCTTCCTCCTTTTTTCTTTCGCCCTTCATCTTATTTTCCGGCGTCCTGTCATTACCTCTCACCTGAAATTAAAAACAGATTCTTAACAATTTCCTATTGGCCGTCATCCTTTATTTTCAACATTCCTGCTCCCACAGGACAGATTGCCATCGATTTGTTTAAAAGTGCGGGCATTCCGCCGACAAGTACATTATTTTTGCCATTCAGCCAGACTGCACAGGCAGGCGTACATGGCATATGTGTCATTTTGCAGACACCGAACGGCCCAACATTCACATAAGGAATACAGTCCATAATATTCGCCCTGTCCTTTCCTTTCAGCTTTACCCTCCGCCCTGGTGTTGTCCGCAATGGAACATCTACAGTCCCCATAGTACAGCTTACTTTCGCACCATTTACTACATAAGATTCACTCATAACCTCACCTCACTTCTACTATCTGCCAAAACACCACCAATTCCTAATCCGCTACCTATAAAAAAGCGCACCAGCTAAAATACAGCAGGCCCTTCCTTTCTTCGCTTTTCCTGTAACTTTCGATTTCCTGTACCTGCAATCTGTACCAGACACTGATAGATTTCACTGTGGCCCAGTTCCCGATAAGGTATGCCAAGCCTGCGGCTGATATACCAAAGCAGACATTTCCTTGACACAGGAGGATGGTTCAGGCAAAGAAGCGCAAAATTGATATCTGATTCTTTTGCAGACGGGTTTTCCAGAATCATCCGGGCAAAAACCTGTAAAAGCACCGGAGAAACGGTAATGCCGTCTTCACCTGCATATGGCACTTGTGTCAGATTTAACGTATTATATGCCGTAGAAAAATCCTGCAGATCCCGATAGTCCTTCCTTAGCCTTGCTCCCTTAGACAGCCGGAACCTTCCAAGCTCCATTCCCTCTTTTTCCTGTTCCCCCTCTTCCACAGATATCTCCAATGGACAGACAAAGAAATCCTCTGTTGTTTGCTTTGGAAAAAAACGAATCCATATTTTTACCGGACGGTCATAAAAGGCAAAAGGAAAGGTTTCCTTCTCTGTCAGCACAATCTGTCCTTCATACCACGCTGCGCCAGCATCGACTACAAGCTGTCCTTCTTTGTCCTCATCTCCTATATAGGAAATGTCAAATCCTGAAAGAATACCATCTGACCAGTTATTCAGCCAAAGTCTGGCAAACTCGTATGGAAAATCCCGTAAAGCTTCCAACCCTTCTTTTTTCAGAACCCTTCCTTTCTGAAACAATGGTTTTTTATATTCCTGCATCCTTTAATGCCTCCCATCAAAAAAATCCGTTTCCCAGGCTCCAGCCTCAAATGGAATAAAACTTAATGGACTGCTATACAGCACATTGTTTTTTCGTGCTGTTTCCAAAACAGAAAATCCCCATTTTTCATTATCCGCAAAAACAAAAAGCCTTAATTCCCCATTTTCAATACTATCCAAATCCTCCTGCCTTAAAATCGGGTAATCCAAAGAAAGCTCATCATATCCTGTCTCCCTGTAGTTTTCCTTCTGAAAATAAAATGGAATACGGTAAACCTCTTTTCCTGTCCCATCTTTTAAATAAAACAACACTTCTTCTGCTTCGATTGGCCTTGAAATGCGCCCATAGACCTGCCCCATCAAAGTCCCTTTTTCCAAAAGCTTCTTTTCCTTCCCGCCTGTCTCATAATCCTCTACTGTCAGGGAATACGGTACTCTTGCCGGCTCATAGCTTAACAGGGCCCGGATTCTTCCTGTCTTTTTATCCTGGCGGTATGCCATCGCACCATCAATGCACATCAGCTTTCTGATACAGCTATTCTCTTTGGCGCCCCTTGCCTTCCTTCCTGCAATATATTCCTTCAAAACATCCCGGAAAAGTTCAATCTTACTGCTCTGACCAGATAATACAATCCGGTCAACCTCCATCAGGTTTCCATTCTCATACCATGGTTCTATAAAATTTTTCAAAAATCCATAAATATCAGGCTTCCAAAGAAGCGTAATCTCCTCTTTTTCCAGCACAATCTCCGGGCAAAGGGTATCGGTCTCCCACACTCCCTCCTCTTTTCTGACAGAAAGATGAAAATCAGGAAAAACCGGATGTTGACTGTAATCGGCAAAAAGCGAACGAAGTGGCAGACGACAGACAGCGGTTCCGCTAAAAAGCTTTTTTTTAACAGCCTCTGCCAGATTCCATAAAAAATAATAATTTCCTCTTGCCTTTAAAAAATTCGCCTCTGCCTGATTCCGATAAAGGGCAAAACAGGTTGGAATAACAGCTTCTGCCTTCTCATAAGCCTCAGAAAATGTCTGATACGCCTTTTCTGTCCCCTCATTGTCCACCTTTTCATAGATGTCTGACAAAACTCCCGGAAAAAGCTTATCAAACGGAGCAGGCGGCAAATGGGCAAGATACTCTGCCAGACGGATTTTTAAAAACTGCAAAACACGCCATGTCAGATGGTTCCCGCCAAAATTAGTATCTCCATGCGCAAAAGCGACATGCAAAGCCAAATTGTTTGTAATCCCCTCATCCGTAATCTGGTAATCGCAGCTTACCATATCACTTGTTCCACCCCCACAGTCCAGAATCAGTATCTTTTTTAATACACCATCCTCATAATCTGCCTTTCGTATACTCTGTTTCAGAAAATGATAGGCAACAGCCACTGCCTCATCTGCCACATCCTCTGTCAGAACCTGATATTCTGGAAGCGCTTCCTGATACATCCGCAAAAAAAGTGGTTTCTGCTTTACTGGGCAGGTAAAGCAAAGCCTTGTATAATGTTTTCTGGTCTGCTGTTCTGCCTGCCTGATTACATAAAGAAGAAACTTCCGTATCAGAAAAAGCCGTTCTACCGCACAGGAATTTCCCTCTAAATCTGTCACATATACAGATTCCCGATAACGGCTTATCCACCGTTTTATATCATAAAAAATACTGTTTCTGTCAAGAAAACTCTGTCTTTTTGCCTCACTGACAGCCTCTTTTCCATACAGGAACGTCATATTTTCTTTCACCCTATCTTTGCAGCTTTCTACTGCAATCACACTGGGACAAAGGCTGCCAGGATAATATTCTTCATCGTCATTCCACTCACAATCTGCCGCTAAAGAAAAAGAAATCCTTTCTGATCTGTCAGCGCCAGAATAAGTCCCGGCCGCCGTATAAGAAGTTCCAAAGTCGATAAGAAGCGGCTCCTCTGACACCGGAATCTCCTTTATCAGAACCTCTGGAAGCTGGCAGCGGATATAACAAAATTTCCTGTTTTTCTTTCCCTCTCCCAGATATCTTCTGACAGCTTCTTCTGAGCCTTCCGGCTCCAGAAGCAAAAGGCTCCAGTCGTAAAAACGGCCGGAAGGTATCTGATCAGACATCCTCTCCCCCGAAAGTTTCAGCCTGCACTTACAGTAACCTGCGGATTCCGTTGTAAGAACTGCCTGAATCCTTCCCTCCCCATCTGCCAGAAATGCATAAAATCCGATTTCTCCGATTTGCCCGGTAATACAATAAGGCACTTCTGCCAAGGAATCCTGCCCCTGATAAATTTCCATCCGTGCAGGCACATCAACTAACACTGGCTTTGGGGTTCCATTTTTTTCTAATGCTTCCTCCAGAAAGCGGCTGCCCTCCTCTGACCAGACAGCAATTTTTTCTCTTTTTACAATTCCAAGATAGCGGTAAAGAAGGTCTGTAAGTTTTTGTTTATCATTATAAATCTCTACTGTAGAAGGCTTAATATGCTCTGTCCGGCAAATATCCCGCAGCCTTGGAAGTTCATAGGATTCTAACTCTTCCCTTGTATAGAACCGGCGAACCGGACTTTTTTTCATTTTTCCTAATTTATAAGTCTGATATAACATTTGCCGCACCCCTTTTAAATTAGAATGGCTGTGAATAGTAATAGTAACAACTCATACTCAAACATAGAACTAAAACTGCTTTCTATGCCAGCACAAAACTTTCAAGCCGCATTGTCTCCTCATAACCGACTACTCCATATGTTTCAACCCAATGAATCGTATAGGAAGCAGATAAAGGAAGAAACACCTGTATTAAAAAGAGAAGTCTTTTTTCTGTCTGTTCATTCCATGGCTCCCGCATATGAAAAACAAACTCTTCACTCTCACGCACTAAAATTTCACATGAGGGCAGAAGTTTTTTTGCTGCTTTTGACAAACAAAATACGCTATCCCCTGTCCGGTAAAAACTGAGCAGCCATTTCGCTATTTCCCTCTTTTCTGTTCCTTTAAATTCCTTTAATCCATCCTGGCTGCCAACAGCTCCTTCCTCGATATCTTTTACAAGAAAGCCAATATAAAAATCCTGTTTGCACATACCAAGCTTTAAATCCAGATCCGCAAGGTAATGAAGAAGAATATCAGAAAGCGCCTGATTAAACTCATCATATCCCAAATCATCCGGAGTTAAAAGTGAATCAAAAACAGCAAAAAAGCGGATATAGGGATTCACATCCAGCTTTGAAAAGTTCCCGTCATATCTGTTTCCGTACAAGTCATCTGCCTGCAGTTCCAGATAAGGAGAAACCCTGTTATTTTTTACCATATAATAAAGCTCTGCCGTATTCCTCTCCTGCTGCTTTACCGCAAGATACGGTCCCCAGATCTGATTCCTGTCTTCCATAATCCCCCTTAGAGCGTGTTTGAAAATAACTTATGCATCCTAACTTGTCTATTTCTGAACAGCTCTTTACCTTAAAATCCCTGTCCACTGATATTCCTCTGTACATAGCTGAAGCTCCGCAAGCAGGAAAAACATTTTTTCATATCGAAAAATATCCGTCCCATCCTTTGGATGTAATACTATAGTTAACTTCCTTTTCTTTTTCATGAAAGAATGGCTTCGGATAAACGGATTCACAGCAAGAACATCAAATTCTGCTGTCAAATCCATACAGATATCCACAAGCTCAAATTCCTGAAACACCTCATAAGAGCTTAATCTGCGTTCTATCTCTCCCTTTGTCCACAAATAACGGGGGCTAAGCTGTGCCTGACGGTCAATATGCCTCATCTTCCTCCGGTTTGTCTGCAAGGGATATAACAATGCCGTATAGTCCTTTTTACTGTCCATACGGGCTATTTTAAACAGCTTCATATTTTTATGTATCTCTTTTTCCGTCCGGACCATAAGCTGCCCCTCTGAAAAAACAGTACAGAAATTGTCCTCTCCTTCTGGCATGGCAAGATACCCTGCCTCTTCATCCGGCAAAAGAATCCGGTGTATATTTACTGCCTCTCTGTCTGCTGCTGCTACCTCCACAGAAGGCTTATGTATTTCCTCCTGCACATTCCAGACAAGAACAGCATCATTTATGACTGAATGGGAAAGCTCCCCTAACATAATCTCTACTTTTTTTACCAATGCATCTTCAGGAACAATCCCTTCCCTGTCCACAATTGTCAGAAATTTATAAAGAAACGGACAGTTTATGGTATGCCATGGCCTCTGATTGGCAAGAAATGTCTGGTATAACTGTTCCAATGTTTCCAGATAATCTTTACAGTACTTTAAAGATACGGTTGTCCTAAACTCCCCCTGGTCTGTTTCTACCAGTGCATGGTAAGTCTTTTGCATACACTGACAGATGACATGATAGTCACAGGCAAGAAACAGCTTTCCCAAATACCCCTTTTCATGGTTTTCCTCTGTCTTCATTTCAAACAGGCATCGGCTTGTATCATCCATGCTGTCCCTTTTGCAGACGCCTGTATCAATATAATATAGGCGGGATGAATCACAAATTTCTTCATCTAACCGCTTTTCAAGCTGTGAAAACTGCTCGCTGCTATAGCGGAGAAGCTCTCCAAACACATCAACCAGTACATCCTGTAAAAGAACTTTCTGTACCGGGTCAGAAATCCCTTCTATTCTGGACTGTAAAAGCTCTTTTACATCCTCCATGGCATTCCTCCCTTAGAAATTATATATATTAATTGTCCGTTCCTTCGCCTGCGCCTTTTTCCAGTTCTGCAATAGCATCATAAACTGCCTCTGCCCTTTCATCCCAGATATTCAGCTCCTGATAGATTTTTAAAGCCTTTTCATATAGTTTAATAGCCTTTTCTGTTTTATTATCCTTAGCAGCTTCTTTTGCCTGCAGAATGTATTTTGCCGCCTGTGTAAGCTGTTCCTCTTCGGCTTCCTCCTCGGCTTTTACTTCTGCCTCAATAATTGCCTGCCCAAGCGCAGCAATATCGGTATAAAGTTTCTCTGCATCCTCATCTGAACCATTGAACTTCTTATATTTTGCAAGAGCCTGCTGGTACAGTGTTTTTGCCCTTGAAACACGCCCTTCTTTTAACGCATTATTGGCACTGTCAATCAATGTATTAATCTGAATCTTTATCTTATTCGCAGCCTTTTGTTTCTTCTCTTCTGCCTGTTCCTTCTTTTTCTCTTCCTTCTCCTCTTTTGCAGCCTGCTCTGCCTGCGCAGCTTCCTTCTGCTTCTGGCGGATATCAAAAACCTTGGCCTGTATCTGGGCCTGTGTTTCCAAATCACTGACCTGATTTAAAAGCTCTAATGCTTTTTCATACTGACCTAAAGCCTCTTCATACTCTTCTGTGGAAGCATACATATCCCCTAAAAGGTCAAGCTGGGCAATCTCCATATGGGCAGCGATTTCCTCAAGCTTTTCTTTGGCATCCTCTTTCAACGCATCCATTTCCAGATAAGCCGCTTCCTTCTGAATCTGCTCATACAGCTTTTTAGCCTGCTCATAGTCCTTTCCTGCTAAAGCAGTTTCTCCCTCCTGCAGTATCGTAAGCAAATCCTTTTTGTCTGTTATACTTTCTATCAGTTCTTTTTTTTCATCAATATATTGGAAATTATGCAGGCTGAGTTTATCAGTAAGCTCAAATGCCTGCTCATATTCATTTAAAGCCTTTGTATAATTTTCATATTCTGTATATTGAATCCCTTTTTCATCATATTCCTGTATTTCCCGTATTCTGCTTCTGTCCCTTGCCCGGATCACAAAAAATGCAATCAACAAAAGTAGTAAAATCACAAAAAATGCTATAACAGCAATCAGAAGCAGCCGTTTCTTTTTTTTCTCCTTCTGCACATCCTCCTGAAATACTTTTTCAATGGAAAGGACAGCCGCCGTATAGCTGCCTATCTTCTGCGAATCCTGTTCCTGCAAACTTAAAAGCAGCTCCTGTATGCTGTCTAAAAATTCCTCATTGGTCTTCGCATTTTCGCAGGCATCCAAAATCTCCACTTCCGAAAGCCGCCCCCAAAGGTTGCTTGTAGCAAAAAGCAGAACCGAGCCTTCGGTAAGCTTTTTCTTCCCTGAAATATATGGCCTGACATGCTTTCCCTTTCCCAGATACTCTGTCAGATTATGGATTTCTGACAAATCTGGAACGACACTTCCATCTTCATCAATAAGCTGCTGGTATCTTGTCTTTGTTTTACTTACCATTGTAAACAGATTCTCATACAGCTCATAAATTTTTGTATTTCCACATATCCCATACCGTATCCTTGTATAATCTGTCACAAGCACGGTAATGCTTGCTTTCAGCGGATAACGGGTACTATGTAACAAAAGCTGCCGGTTTGCATACCGGATGTATTCTGAAACACGTTTTAAAGAAGGCCTTCGCTCAAACGCTGTCAATGCAGCCTCTACAGCAAGCTTGGCGCTGTTTTCTGCTGTTTCATTGTCATAGCTTTCAGCTATGGCAATACACATAAAATTTTCAAGCGGAGTATAGGCAACATACGTTTTTTCAATCTGGTCATTTCCCTTCTCCGATATAAAATTCATCACCAGCTTACTGTTTAACCTTCTCATAAAGTATCCTCAACTAATATGACGGTCGCATTTCCCGCCCCTTTTCTGTTCTTTTTTTTGACACCCAGAACTATTTTCTGTGCTTTACCAAACGGATGTTCTTTCTTTTTCAAATAAGAAACCATTTCTTTTTCCTGCAACGCCTCACAGACTCCGCCAGACACCATGCCTGCCGTCATCCTCTCTCCAAAAGAGACCTGCCCGCTTCTTTCCCTGAAAGGCTTATAATCCCTGCCATCATAAAGAAAAACCTGATTGTTTCCAACGGTATAGTAAAATAACTCCCTGTCCTTTAAAAACAAAAGGCTGAGCGAAAGGCTTGGCACCTTGCCGGAATAAATGTATTCCCGGATTTCTTTTTGTATTTTCCTAACAAGAAAATCAAAGAGAGGAAAAACATCTTCCTTTTGTACTTGTACAGAGAATTCCCGCATACATGCTTCAACAGCCAGTACAGCACATCTTCTGCCATTGATATGATCAATTGTCCCATCTGCCAAAACCGCCAGAACAAAGTTATCATTTCTGGTAGAAAAATAATTACTTTGCGTATGATACGTACCAATTGTCTGGGCATTTCCTATCCTGTATGTATTCTGCACGTCTATCCATTCTCTTTCCAATTAAATACAAATCCGTCATTTTCTCCACATAACGGGACAAAAATAAAAATACTCTGCCCGATTTTAATACGATCCCCCGCCTCTAACATACGGGGCTCAAAGACTGCATCCCAGTTGTCACCATCGTCATCCATTACATAGACAAGTCCCTGGGAATCCCCCGGAAGAAGCATCGTCCTGTTTTTCTCCGGATCATAAACAATAATGGCATGGTTTCTTTGGCAGACCGTGTCATCTCCAATAATCCGTATCTCCATATCACCAGAGCGCCCTACAAAATTTTTTTCTGCAATAATCCGATAATCCCTTCCATGCGAAGGTCCTTCCAAACAGACAAGCCATCCGGTAACTGGTTTTAAAACCTCTAAATCATTCAGATAGACTAATTCACTGTACTTCCCCTGTGGATCTTCCTCCAGGCTGCTGTTTTTCCTTACGGCAACATTACAATAAGGGCATATATTTCCATGCTTTTTCTCACTAAATAAATGACCGTTTTTACAACGAATCAAACCCATTTTGATTCCTCCAGATATTTTTGTTGTCTCATTACAATTTTACAGGTATCTGCATAAAGGACATCCTGTACCGAAAGACGATAGGGAATTTCCTCCTTCAGCCGGTAAATCACATTTTCTGTCCCCATCTTCAGCCCTACCGGACGACTTCCAGGAGCTGCTTCAAAATACCAGCTTCCGCAGACAAGATTGCAGGTTCCATATAGATATCTGCCCTCACTGACATTCCCATCACTCTCTATAAAAACTTCCCTTCCATCCTTTTTCCCTGTAATCATAAGAGAACATTTATCCTGCAGTAAAACTTCACTCTTTATCTTTCCTTCCCCGGAAATTACAAGCATTGCCTCAAAAGGCGAATGCCGTCTCTTCTTCCAGTACTGAAAAACCGAAACAATAAAAACCAAAAATATGGCGGCTGCAAAAAATGCAGACTGCGCAATAAAAAGACAGATTACACTTTTTAATGTCTTTCCTGCCACAGATGGCAGCAGGTAACGGGATAAATAATAAATCTGAAACAGCAGATAAAGAAAAACGCCTGCCAAAATACATCTGCTGACTATCCGGTTCGTTTTCATATTCACTCCTGATTCTAAGGAACTGTAGATAAAGAACGACACAATTTTCAATTCTTTATCTACAGTTCCTTAGAAAGGCGCACAAAAACTGCACGCCCCTCTAACTGCCTCTGTAAATCCATTATGCCTTTGACATGTTATTTATGCCATTGCAGTATGTAAAATTCCCTGCAAACATGGATTTGATTTACAGATTACTCAATTACTACGCCGTCAATTCTGTCCTTCTTCTGCTTTAACACCAAAGTAAAGTCTCCATCTGTCTTTGTAAATTCCTCCTGATAAGAAACTACAAAAGCATGTGAAAATTCATACTTTCTTGGCGCTGTTGCATGCTGATACTCTACCGTTACCTTTTTGTATGCATCTGCGCTTTCTGGTTTTACCAGTGCCCATTCTGCCATACTCTTTGCAGCATCACGCATGAACAATTTGTCTGCATCGAAAGAAACCTTTCCATGAATGACAAGCTCTGCTTCAATGTCAGAAGACCTTGCAAAAGAATCCTCTGGGATTTTGGAACTGAAAGAAACATCAATAATTTCCTCACTCAGTTCAGTTACATCGGCAATGACAATTTTATATGCCATATACATACCTCCTAACATTTCTGGTGCAGTTCAGAAACTGTATCCTGCAGCTTCCAAAAACTGCGTTGCCTGCAAGTTACTATATAGATAACAGATGAAAGATTATCCCTTCATCAAACGTTATCCAGATGTTTGCCTTATCTTTTAGAAACTGTCAATCATCAGTCTGTATTAATCTGGAGTTCCATATTTTCAGAAACACCAGCAAAATTAATTTCTATATTATACGTTGTATCATTGCAGTCACCTTTCTCAATTCCATCTCCCTCACGGAGAATTGAATTGACATAATTCGGTGAAAGCTGCCACTCTTTTACCTTTCCGCCAGATTCAAAAATCCTGTCAATCCGGTCCTTCTTATAATCGCTTGTCAGTGCGCCAATCATACGGTAAAGATAGGTACGTGTTGTCTCCCGGAAGATGCTTTCAAATCCGCCATTTTTGCTTTCATTCATACAGCGGGACTTATAAACAGTAATCAAGTTGATGGAATTGCCATTTAACTGATTTTTGTCGGAAGAAAATACAAAACCATATTTATGTTCATTGATAATATTTTTTGTTTCTGTGGTATAGCCTGCAATCTCTTTTGGCATTGTTGTGGTAACATACAAAGCGTTATCCCCTGCTTCAATATCAAAACGCACACCCGGATATTCTTTTTTTACCTTGCCTCCAAACCTGGAAGATAAAAAGTTCGGGCACTGGTATGCTGCTGCAATTCCTGCTGCCACATATGCTGCGCCAATATATACGCCATAAATCCAGAACTTCATAAAATCATCCCGGTCTGTTGAAAATTCCAGCTTTCCATCTTCCCTGCGGATTGCCTTGGAGCCTAAAACCACACGGGATTTATCACTTGGTATTACTGTAAAGTTCGGCAGGGATGGAATCGCATAACGGCTATAATCTGCATTCTCAAGCTCCTGCGTATTTTCCATATACTGATCCATTCCATGCGTGGAAAGCTTTAAAAACGTTGTGTCTTCACTCGCTTCAAATGAGAAAAAGACCTGAATCCGGTAATCCTTGATTTCATCTAACAAAAACTGTAAATCCGATATCGGCGTCGGCATAATGGAAACTCCGGTATAAATATCTCCGGTATAGCCAAACTGCCGCATCGTCTCTTCATCAAGATCCATTTCCCTGTCATCAGAATATTCAATATTAGGAACAATTCCAAACCAGACAGTATTGGTGTAATCCGACTTATTGTTCACAGTCTCCAGATACTTTTTCAGATTCTCCAGATTTTTTTCCTCTAAAATTTCTGACATATCAGCATTCACAATCAGAAGCGACGGACGCATCAGAGGGCTTTTTGGCTGATACTGGTCAAAAAATGCCTTGACGCTCAAAATCTTTTCAATCAAAAGCTTTGCTGTCCTGATAAATGATTTCTGCCAAAGTGTATTGATTGCCGAATATTTGTTGTAAAGCTCCACCTTGTCATTGATATCCATTGCCATCAGTTTGTCCGGCATTTTATCCGTAAATGCCGCAACAATTAACTCCTTTGACAAGGAAGCAGAGGAAGATTCCGCATCATATTCCTGCCCTACAGACTCATAAAGCGCCTGCATGCTCTCGTTATACTGCTCTTCAATCACAGAAATAGACAAATCCTTATAACTGATCACTTCCTTTTTCGGAGCAACGGTTACTGCCACCTCTCCTTTTGCTGTATTGGCAAGCTCTGTACTCTCTTCCTTTTCTGCCCCGCCTTTATCCGTCAAACGTGCCACTGGCTCGTCTGAAACCTCAAGGGCAACAATTTCTGCATCATTATTAAAAACAGGAAGAGCCGGATTAAATTCTGTAATACCTTTTTCAGAAGCCCTGACGGCGGTATCCAGATTATCCTTAATCATTCCTAACATCAATGTAAGCTGGGAAGCTGTCTCATTATAATATTTTTTCGTTTTATCCAGCTTCGATTTCAGCTTCAATACGGCATCCTGCTTAGAAGGAGAATCGCTCTCGAACTCTGCATTCTTATTTTCCAGATATGTAATATCCTTTTTCAGTTTCTTAATCTCTTTCAAGGTTTTATGCGGAGCAAGCATCTCCGTTACCTTTTCATAGTTAAAAGAAGCATTTGTCGCTCCTGACGCCTTTTTACTGTCCATAATAGAAATGAACATCTTTAAAAAAGTATTGTTACGGTCAATTACAATTTTTTTCACCAAAGGCTCCGGTATCCCGGCCGGCTTTGTCAGCTCATATACCATACCACGCTCCTGGTCAAAATAACTGTAAATCGTTGGCTGGAATTTCTTTAAAAACTCATCAAAATTATTCACTAAAAGGGCATTATTGATTTCTGCCACCTTCTCATCTGTCAGACTTCTGGAATTTTCATCCACATCTGACATAATATTAAACATGTTAAAGACTTCCGGATTTACAACATCGAACAAAATCGTCCGATTTGTCTGCTCAATTATTCCCATATGGTTCCCTCCGACTTGTGTAAGTAAGAAACAGTTACAGCATAAAAACATTGTTTCAATTATACTGATTTCATCTTGATTTTTAAAGAAACAGAACTCGCTTTTCATCGACAAAATATTACACCATTCGACAATTATCGGCACTTTTCCCCTCTTTTACACTGCATAAAATTGCATTATAATGTAACTTAATGTTGCTATTTACAATCAGATAAGAATTACAACCAAAATAGTTAGGAATCGTTACAACTTGATAAAAAGCAGGGAGGTACTTGAAAATGGTAGAATCGTTTGAAGCATATGCTGTCCGCTTAAGAGAAGAAAAACTATTTGAAATGGAAGAAATCTACCAAAAACATTTCCATGAATTTGTTCCCCTTTTTCAGAAGCATTTTTCTGAAATCTGTGAAACAATTATCAAACTACAGAAATCTGGTAATTTAGACGAAATATCCTATCTGGAATACACCCTTCTTTACAGCAATCTGATCCAAAAAAAAGAAACTGCCGAGGTTCGCATCTATCATGGCGACTGGTACCTTGACAGCAGACAATATATTGTAGGAACTTTTGATTTTTCTGCTTTCTTTACCAAGTACCATGAGCTTTCCGAAGAACTCATGGCTTACCGAAAGCAATTTGCAGGAAAAGTCAGCGCACAGGAGGTAAAAGCATTTCTGCTCTCTTGCGCCGATTCCTTCTATAGTTATATTATCTCCTGCTTCCGCTTCTCTATTCTTCCCTGCATAGAGAAAGAGCCTTTTCTCTCTGTAAAACGGGCAGACAAATTTGAAATCAATATAGGAGAATACATGGCATATACTGAAGCAATCTATAAAGAAAACCGTTTACGCACTTCCGAAGATTCCCTGATTTGGTTTGCCCAGCGGCAGGAATTTGATTATACTTTTGAAGATTTTACAAAACTGGACTTTTCTGGCGCTGACCTTTCAGAAATCGACTTACGGTATTCGGATTTACGATATGCCAAATTGTCCAGTACCGATTTTCAGGACTCTATGCTTTTTGGGACAAGGTTCTGTTATGCTGATATGGAAAACGCTGATTTGCGCTATTGTATGATACATGAAGCAGATTTTACTGGCGCTAACCTTACAAATGCCAAATTTATTGCCGCAGAATCTTTTGCCGGAGTTCCTGACCATTCTAGTTGGAAAATCACTGGCTATCAGCCTGTACGGTTTTGCAACGCCAACCTTACTGGTGTCGATTTCCGCAGAAACCAAATCAGGGGCGCAGACTTTACCGATGCTGTTATGGACGGCGCACTCTTTTCAGAAACACAACTGGCATATTTTGAGCTTTCGCAAAAGCAGCTGCAGGCAATTAAAATTGTCAATAACCGATAATCCATTAACTGGACAAATTACAATATAGAAAGGAAATTAACATGGACTATTTTTTGCTCAGACAATCCGGCTCCATTCAAATCCCAAAAGAAAAAGGACACCAGGCAGGTGAACCTTCCATCCGCATTATGGAAAATGTTGCTTCCTTAGACAAATTTGACTATCTTGCCACAGAAGCTCTTATCAGTAACCGCTTAAAGCTGCTTTTTGAACAATATCTGCTAGAACAGGACTGGCAGCCCTGCTCTTTTGTGGAACCACAAAAAGGAGCAGAAAAAACCTTCTGGTTTCTTCCACCCCTTTCCTATCAGCCAGAACAGATAACCTTCGCCTCTAATGGCCTTCCCTGCTCTGTCCTTGTCAAAGAAGAAGACTTTGCCGGCAAATCCCCTGGCATTTTCTACCTTCCTAATCCCAAAGGAAATCCCTTTGTCATTGTCCATCTGTCTGTTGCAGAAAGTATTCTCCGTCGTGGTTACTGCGGTCTGGAATTAGATCGTATTTGAATTTTCCGAACGGGTTTTTGTATATATTTTATGTTTTAGGGTAACTTCAAACCAGGCTGGTTTGGTTACCTTATCCTTTGTAATAATTAATCAGGCAGCCTTTGGTAATAATCTCTCTCTCGTCTTCTGTCAAATCGCCAAGGCGCAATTCAAACTCCTGCATATCCTTACCAACAACATATGCCTTGATTACTTCTGCTTTCTCTTGTACTGCCTTTTTAATGTCCTTGATAAAGATATAATCTCCTTTTGAAAATGGTATCTCATCTGGATACAAAAACGGAAGCATTCCCCAGTTAATCAGGTTCGAGCGGTATCTTTTGGTTGCATATTCCTTTGCAATATTTGCCATACCGCCAAGTACCTTCTGGCAGGAAGCGGCCTGCTCACGCGCAGAGCCGTCTCCTGGCTTTACCGCATAAATCATACTGCCAATCTGTGTTTCTTCCGGCTTTACCGCAAAGGTTCCATTAATCTTTTCAAACACCTCTTTTATCTCTGGACATGCTGCAAAAATATCTTCTCTGGCAATCCTTGCCTTTTCTGCTTTCTGAACTTCTTTTGCCTTTCCGACATATTCCGGATCTTTGCGGGACAATGTAAATTCAGCAAGCCCTAGCGGATTGGAACGGAAAGAAGAAGTTTCACCAGATGGAATCAGCTCATCTGTTGTCGTAACCGGATCATGGATTTCAGAAACAACTTTTAATACCATATTATCAGTCAGTGCTGTCATTTCCGGCCAGTCCTTAATATTTGGGCCAAATTTGATTTCTGCACTGGTATCTGCCTTTCCAACACCATCATAAACACGGTTCTCATAAATCGTGCTGTCAAAGAAATATTTTGGCTTAGTAAATTCGACATCAATATCTGTTGCTGCTGTCAGATATCCCTGATTTGCCGCAGTTGCCGCAATCGAACGGGCATCCATTAACGCTACAGAAGCAATCTGCCCATTTGTCACCTTAGAACCTTCACGGTTCGGGAAGTTCCTTGTAGAATGGCGGATTGACAAGCCATTATTTGGAGGGACATCTCCTGCGCCAAAGCATGGGCCGCAGAAAGCAGAACGCACTGTCGCACCGGTAGCCATCAAATCAGCAATTCTTCCATTTTTCACAAGTTCCATAAATACCGGCTGGCTGGATGGATAAACACTTAAAGAAAATTCATCAGCGCCGATGTTCTTACCACGAAGAATATCCGCTGCGTCACAGATATTTTCAAATCCACCTCCGGCACATCCGGCAATCACACCCTGTTCTACATACAACTTACCATTGTGAACTTTATCTTTTAATGTATAATTAATATTATTGTTATCCAGGCTGACTAATGCTTTCTTTTCCACATCATCCAGAATATCCATTAAATTAGCGTTTAACTCTTCAATCGTGTAAACATTGCTTGGATGGAACGGCATCGCAATCATTGGCTTAATCTTAGAAAGGTCAACGTAAACCATACCATCGTAATATGCTACATCAGCAGGCTTTAATTCTTTATAATCATCTGGACGTTTATGAATCTCATAAAACTCTTTGATTTTATCATCGGTTGTCCAAATAGATGACAGGCAGGTTGTCTCTGTGGTCATAACATCAACGCCGATACGGAAATCAGCCGAAAGCTTTGACACACCATCTCCGACAAACTCCATAACCTTATTTTTTACATAGCCATTTGCAAATACAGCCCCAATAATGGCAAGGGCAATATCCTGTGGTCCAACGCCCTTTTGCGGCTCTCCTGTCAGATAAATAGCAACAACACCCGGCCTTGCAATATCATATGTGCGGTTCAAAAGCTGTTTTACAAGCTCTGGGCCGCCCTCGCCCATCGCCATCGTTCCAAGCGCTCCATAACGGGTATGGGAATCGGAACCAAGAAGCATTTTGCCGCCGCCTGCTAACATTTCACGTGCAAACTGATGGATAACTGCCTGATGAGGAGGAACATACATTCCACCATATTTTTTCGCACAGGAAAGACCAAACATGTGGTCATCTTCATTAATCGTACCGCCTACTGCACAAAGGCTGTTATGGCAGTTTGTCAAAACATATGGCACTGGGAATTTCTCTAACCCTGAGGCTCTTGCCGTCTGAATAATTCCGACAAAAGTAATATCATGTGAAGTCAGCTTATCAAACTTAATCTGTAAATTTTCCATATTGCCGGATGTATTATGGGATTCTAAAATTCCATACGCCATCGTTCCTTTTGAGGCTTCCTCTTTTGATGGTACTGTGCCACATTTTTGCTGCAATGCCGCAGCGCTGTCACTGGTATCTTCAATAATTTCTGTACCATTTACCAGATACACGCCATTATCATATAACCTTATCATATTATCCTCCTTCTATCTTCTACACGTTCCCGTGTACTTTCTACGATATTTTCCGATACAAACAAAGTTTATTATCATAGAAATGAAGAAAAAAGTCAAGTTATATGTAATTACATTATCCTTTCATAAACGCTGCATAGTTCCTAACGCTATATATTCAGTTGCCGCAATATTTCTTCCATGTTCCGTTTGCCATAAACAATTCGCAAAACAAAAATCTTTTTTTCGGCAAAATCCGGCACATAGTACATAATGTAATTATCTATCAACTTTTTCCTGACCTTTGTATCAGGTGCTAGAGCGTGTTTGAAAATTCATTCTCACAATCTGCACTCCCCACTTTGCGCTATATTTGCCCCAAATTTAGTCAATGTAGCCCGCTACACCTCCTAAATTTGAGCCAAATCTCCCACAAAGTGGGAAGCACATCTTGCAAAAAGCAATTTTCAAACACGCTCTAGCTCATTGACAACCAGGGAACCACTCTCCGAAAAAAGACAGGCTTCCTCAATAGCTTCTAGCAATTTGTCCACAAAATCCGACGCTGCCTTTGGATTTGCTAACTCTGCAGCGATATAGCCCACAATATTATCTAAATCAGCATTCGCTTTCTGTGTCAAACGATATCCCCATTTAGATTCCATACTTTCTCCTTATATCGCTGATTGCTTTTTCTCCATCCACAGTCCGTCCGGCTTTCACATCTTCCAAACCTTCCATAATAATTTTGGCTTCATACATTTTCTGCATGGTTCGTTCATAATACTCAATATCCATGACAACTAAACGTCCATAACCATTTTTCGTTACATATACCGGTCCATTTTCTTCCGCACAACGCCGCTCAACCTCAACCGTGTTTTTCAAATCACGCATGGGTATAATCTGCATAAAAAAGCACCTCCCTTTCTGTGGCTTTATTCTATATTATAGTAAACGCATAAAATACATGCGTTAACTATAATGGATGCGCACGGA
>CANSYK010000073.1 GCA_947651225.1 uncultured bacterium
TTAAAGAAAAAGCCTGAAAAATCAATGATTTAGGGCTTGACATTATAGGAAGGAAAAGGGGCATTACACTGCTGATACAAATTAAGACTCCGGCAACAACACTTTTTTGATAAGTAGGTGCGAACTCTTCTTTTTTCAGGGAGACAAGCCTGCGCGTTTCTTCTGAAATTCTGATATTTTCTTTTTCAAGATATTCATATTTGTTCAATTTCATACCATGAAATACAAGAATCCCAGTGCCCGCTGCGACAAATAAAAGCAGTATAATGATGCCAAGTCCGCCTGCAATATCTTCCAAAAAGAAGTTTTTATATTCTGCAAGCCCACCTAATAGAATAAGACAAATCGGTGACCAGATACATAAAACAACACCAAAAGCTATTTTGTTTTTCGTTTCCATGACCAGATTCATGTAGGAGGTTGCCTCTTCCAGTGAAACTTCATGTTCCGCTTGCTTTGCTGTTTCTTCTTTTTGTGTAAATACAGGTGATGCATTTTCTCCTGGTTCCTCTGAATATTTTATTTTCTCTGTTTCTGCAATGGAAGTATCTTCCTTTAAAAGGTAGTCTGTGCTGACATGGAATATGTCACTCATTTTCACAATTTTGTCTAACTCAGGAACAGACATTCCCGACTCCCACTTAGAAACAGATTGTCTTGAAATATCCAGACGCTCTGCAAGCTGTTCCTGTGACCAGCCCATTCCCTTTCTTAGTTCAGTAATCTTTTCGGATAATTTCATTTGTTTTCCTCCTTGCTGTAATGGTTTTATGGATGCAATTATAGCAAAAAAGACGGTTGACAACTAGCAAGTGCGCTTGGAAATCTGTCAACTGGCGGTTGCATTTAGTTTTTTAGCATGAAATGTTACTATTCACGGCTGCTTTCAGGAAATAGTCAAACTCGTTGTGCTTGCACATAAGAGGTTGATTATTTTCTGCAAGTTGTTATAATAGTGTAGAAAATGTGTGTTAGATAATATTTATTGGGCAGGGGATTTTCTGAAATGGCTGAAAAGCAAAAAAGCTTCCAGATTGCATATGAAAAGGTTAGAGGGAAAAGAAAAATGAATAAAAATTATAATAAAACACTTTATGCCTGTTTTGTTGGCTATATTGTGCAGGCAATTGTCAATAACTTTGTTCCTCTGCTTTTTTTGACTTTTCAAAAAAGCTATGGAATTCCGCTATCAAAAATTACATTGTTGGTAACAATTA
Source organism: uncultured bacterium (assembly GCA_947651225.1). Classification (GTDB taxonomy): domain Bacteria; phylum Bacillota; class Clostridia; order Lachnospirales; family Lachnospiraceae; genus Butyribacter. Next base: position 1,218 of record CANSYK010000073.1, read on the forward strand.
ATTTTATTTTGCAGCTTTGTGTTGATTTGGTATCAATTTCTTTTGTTGACAAGATTGGATATCGGGCATCGATGATTCTTGCCCATTTTTTTGCTGCTGCAGGATTGGCGTCCCTGACTATTTTGCCAGAGATTACAGCCGATCCTTTTATTGGAATCCTGATGTCTGTTATTATATATGCAATTGGAGGCGGGCTTTTAGAAGTTCTGGTCAGTCCGATTGTGGAAGCGTGTCCTACAGATAATAAGGAAAAGGCTATGAGCTTGTTGCATTCTTTTTATTGTTGGGGACATGTTGCGGTTGTACTATTATCTACTGCTTTTTTCTATGTTACAGGCATTCAGAACTGGAAAATAATGGCTCTGTTATGGGCCGTTATTCCTTTGCTCAATATGATTGCCTTTACAAAGGTACCAATTGCGACGTTAATGGATGAGGAAGAAAGTGGGCTTAGCATAAAAGAACTTTTGAGTAACCGTATTTTCTGGCTGCTTTTGTTATTTATGGTTTGTGCGGGTGCGAGCGAGCAGGGCATCAGCCAATGGGCGTCGACTTTTGCGGAAAAAGGGCTTTCTGTTTCAAAAACGGTTGGAGATCTGGCTGGGCCAATGTTTTTTGCCATTATGATGGGAAGTTCCCGTGCTATATATGGGAAATTTGGCGATAAGATTGATTTACATAAATTTATGACTGCAAGCTGTATTCTTTGCATTATTTCCTATTTTACGGTTTCGCTTGCGCTACATCCGGCTCTAAGCCTTCTTGGCTGTGGGTTATGTGGACTGTCAGTGGGAATTATGTGGCCGGGAAGTTTTAGTATTGCCAGTGCCGCTATCCCAAAAGGCGGAACGGCATTGTTTGCCTTTCTTGCTCTTGCTGGCGATTTGGGCTGTAGCAGCGGCCCGACAGTAGTAGGTTTTGTTGCAAGCGCATTTGGTGACGATCTACACAATGGCATTTTGTTTGGCGTAATTTTTCCAGTTCTGTTGCTGGCAGGACTTTTTCTGCAAAAAAGTCAAGGAACGGTAGAAAAATAATTAAGTTCCTAAATTAGCTTTTGTCCACAGTTGCTGCAGAAATTTGCGCCATTTGTTTTTGCTCCGCAGTTTGGGCAGAAGTTTGGAACTGTTCCGGTTCCAGATGCGGCAGGAGCAGGAATTCCAGTCTGCATTGGCTGTCCGTACATATTCTGGTTATTTTTTGTATTCATGCTTTGGTTCATCTGATTTACCATCTGCCCTGCAATCTGCATTCCCATCATCATACCAGCCATATCGCCAGTCATGCTGCCGCCGGAAAGCTTTCCTTCTGCCATGGCATCTGTCATGGTAAGCTGCTGGTAGCGCCCAACATCGCCAACCATGCTCTGTGCTGCATTTTTGGTAATCATATTCTGGATTTCTTCTGGATAATTAAAACTTATAATCTGGAAGGCAGTAATTACAATTCCACTTGGGCGCATTTGTCCATTTAAGTCTTCAAGGATACCATTGCTGATATCGAGTGCATTTGCCTGAAGGTTAAATAAATCTTTTCCCTCTTTAGAAATCCATTTCATTAAAAGCTGGTTCAGCAACGCAGTAATACGGATTTTGACATCTTCTACACAATATTGCTGTTTTATGCCAGCGATATTTTCAATTAACTTCTGGTATGCGTTTTTATCCAGCCGAAAGTGGAAGGTTCCGTTTGCACGAACGGGAATACCACCTGAAAGGATTGGGGAGGGCATATTGATTGGAGAAGCAGTCCCCCATTTAACAACAAATTCTTTGGAATTGATAAAGAGAACTTCTGCCCGAAGACCGCTGTTAAAACCGAATTTAAACCCTTTTAATGTGGAAAGAAATGGAATGATTTCTGATTCAATGTCATACTCTCCATCATCGTAAAAGATTCCTTCGATTTTTCCATTGTAGAGAAAAATGGCATCTTGTCCAGGCTTGATAATCAGACGGGAGTTTTTCTTGATTTCCCGATTCGTCCATTTCCAGAAAATCATATCGTCACGCCATTCTTCCCATTCTACTACATCCAGAAATTGATTTTTTAAAAATCCCATAAGTATAATCCTTCTTTCTTTTATGACAATCTTGTTCTAATTTAAATCCACTCTATTATTTTTTCTATAAAAATCGCTATTCCATCGCCTTTGAATTAGTGTCGTTTCCCCTGTCAGGTATATATGGTATAATATACTATAGTTGAATGAATCTTTCAAGTCAGCTTTTGTTTGTCCAACTTGCCGCTTTCATTATGAGGTAATTTCTTTACAGGATAGAGACGTCTTGGCATTTCATAATGTGCAAGAGACTGTCGAAGCGTATTATAAATCTTCTGCTCCTGATAATCTGCCTCCTCCTGCAATACAATATATGCTACCAGAAACGATTCTTCTTTATTTTTCTTTTCTGTAACTGCTGCTTCTTTAATCTGAGGAAGCTGTTCTAATGCATTTTCGATTTTAAGAGCCGAGACTTTTCGGCCACGAATCAGTAAAATATCATCTTTTCGTCCAGTAAAATAAAAATTTCCATCTTTATCTTGATAAGCGCTGTCAGAAAGGGAATATGGACAATGGATTCCTTCTACATGATATTTTGTATTTACATAAATTTCCCCATCTTGTAAAAAGACCTCAACCTCAGGAAATGGCGTTCCAATCAGATTGCGTTCTTCTGTCATATTTTCGTCTGTCACATAGGTAACGTAATTTAATTCACTTGCCGCATAATATAATAGAATATGTGTATTTGGAAAACTGCATTTCAATTCCTCTGCTTCTTTCTTTCCCATACTTTGCGAGCCTGATACAATCATGCGTACCTCTGGTATTTCTTCTTTTATCACTTTTGGCAGAAGCAGCAGTTTTGAAGGAATCAGATAAATCGCATCTGCTTTCTGCCTTTTTATCGTTTCTGCCCACTTCTTAGGAGAAAAAGTATTTTCTGCAATTACGGTTGCTCCAGCATAAAATTGTGCCATATAAAGATTCAAATTTCCAGTAAAAGCAAGGCTTCCCTGCATGAATAAACGACTGTTTTCATTTATCATAAAAATTTCATTTTGTATTGGAAAATACTCTGCCCAGCTTTCGTATGTACGAAAGTAGATTTTAGGCATGCCTGTTGTCCCGGAGGTAGATACCGCCATACACACATTTTCTGGTACTTCCATGTTATCTAAAAACTGCCCGTTTTCAAAGGATTTGTTGTCATATGGTACAATCAGCGGAATCTCGCCATTTACATAACATGCCAAAAAGGAGACTAACTGTGTTACAATGTCCTTTTCTTTAATTATATGAACAATAGGGCGCTTTTTATCGCTTTTACAAAGATTTCTATTTTCTGCACTCCATCTTCCTGCAAGAGACTCTGCCATCATTACCAGTTTACCATAGGTATATGAAGTTCCATCGACTATCAGTGCTTCTTTCTTTGTTTTTTGTCTTTTTATTAATTCATAATAATCCATTATTTTTCCTTTTTTTTATTAAAATTGCTGTACCAACGCCGCCTGCCGCTGCAATACTGCATACACCAAATGTTCCGTTTACCTGTTCCAGTGCTTTTAGTGCATGAAGCGTAATAATTCCACCTGATGCTCCATATGGATGGCCATAGGCCAATGCCCCGCCTAAAATATTATATCGTTCTGTCATTTTTGGATATGCCCTTGCGAAGAGGACATCAATCACTGCAAATGCTTCATTACATTCAAATATGTCAATATCCTGTGCCACAAGATGATATTTGCAGAGCAGTTTATCAATTGCCTTTATAGCGGTTACTGGACTCTCCAAAGGACTGCCCCCTGCCTCTGCCATTCCAATAAATTCTGCTTTTGGTTCCAGGCCATGCTGTAGTGCGTATTTTTCCGAACAAAGAACCAGAAATGCCGCCCCATCATTTGTCAAACAAGCATTTCCTGCCGTAACCGCTTCCCCTTCTGGTAATACACAGGGTAGACGGTTTAAAAATTTCTCTGTCATCCGTTCACGGATTCCTTCATCCTTGTCACACCCTTCTGCCACGGAAAACACAATATCCTTTAAAATTCCTTTTTCTCTTGTTTCTTTGGCAAGACGATGGCTTCGCAGTACCCAGAAATTCATTTCCTGACGGGTGATTTTTTTCTTTTTTGCTGTATTTTCTGCTCCTTCTATCATAGTTGTGTCTCTATGGATTCCTGGCGAAAATTTTGCTGCACGGTACCATCTGTTTTCACCACCGTACTTTTCATAATCAGGATGATTTGAAGAATATCCTCTCCTTGGAGCCGTTGAACTGCTCTCAAAACCTCCCGCAATATAGAAATCTCCCATTCCGCAGGCTATTTTTGCTGCGGCAATCCCAAGGCTCTCCAACCCCGAACCGCATTGCAGATCTACTGTAACTGCCGGAATCTTTTCTGAAAGACCGGCCTCCAGCATCATAAGGCGTGCAATATTTCCACCAGCGCCTACCCCATTTCCAGCAATGATTCCATCTAACTCGTTCCTGTTATATGGCTCTGCTGCTTTTATAAGAGTTTTTGCGCCTAATATCTCTGCCGGCATATGGCGGTACATGCTGTTTTCAATTCCTATATAGCTTCTCCCTCCGCCAAGTATGTAAACTTTATTCATATTCTCCCCTTGCTGTTATGCTTCCCATAATTTTGGTATGTAGCCAAGCCGTTTTAACATTTCCATATCCTTTTCTACTGTAATGCCTGATGTTGTAAGCATATCTCCCGAAATCGCCGCATTCGCACCAGATTGGAAGCATCTTTCCCCTTTATCTGGCAGCAGTCCTCGCCCTCCCGCCATACGAATAGAAGCATTCGGCAAAATAAAACGATAAATTGCAAGAATTTGGCACATTTCATTTTCAGAAAGAACCTTCTGGTTTTCTAATGGCGTCCCGGGAATTGGATTCAGCATATTGACAGGAACAGACCGGATTTCCAGATCTCTGAGTGTTAATGCCATATCAATTCTGTCCTCCATCGTTTCCCCAATTCCCATAATTCCACCACTGCACACAGATAACCCGGCGTTCTTTGCTGCCTGGATAGCTGCGATTTTATCATCAAAGGAGTGTGTTGTGCAAATCTTTGGAAAATACTTCCGGGAGGCCTCCAGGTTATTGTGAACCCGGGAAGCGCCAGCTTCTTTTAGTTTTACAAAATCTTCTTCCTCCAAAAGTCCCAGAGAAACGCAGATTTCTATTTTCGTTTCCTTTTTTATCATTTGTATGCTTTCACATACCCTGTCCACCTCATTTTTACTAAGCCTTTTTCCTGATGTTACAATCGAATATCGCAAAACACCCTGTTTAGCATTGTGTTTTGCCCCTTCTACCAGTTTTTCTGTCGGCAATAGCGGATATTCTTTAACAGAAACGGCATAGCAGCCTGCCTGTGCACAATACCTGCAATTTTCAGAACATCTTCCGCTCTTTCCATTTATTATCGTGCAAAGATCAAAACCATTATGACAAAACGCCTCCCGTATCTCATCTGCGGCTTTACAAAGTTCTTCAAGGTCTGCGCCTGCAAGCATCAATGCTTCTTTCTTTTCTATCCTTTCTCCTTGTAATACTTTTTCCTTTAATTTATGAACTATATTCATTGCTATGTCCTCCATTTATATGTATTTTATAGAAATTAAATATTTTTCTTATTCGTTTTCTTCCTGTTTGTTACAATTCACGCTGTTCCCAATATCATGCGAATTTCATGGTATCGGTAATAGACATAATTGTCAACTTGTCTTTATGGTATCGGTAACAGATATGTTTGTCAACCTATTTTTTGTATTGGTTGACAATAGATTCTTTTTAATGTATGATTGTAGTCAGCAATCATTACAATTTCACAACTATTTGAGCCGCCGAAAGCGGCAGGGAGGATTATTTATGAATACTCAGACTCAATTACGCACTCGCACTTTAGTTATTATGGCGCTGTTTACCGCAGTGCTATGTGTTTCTGCATACATAAGCATTCCGCTTCCTTCAGGTTCCCATATTACTTTCCTAAATTTTATCGTATTACTAATTGCATTTCTTTTTCCAGTACAGCAGTCTTTTGTTATCACATTTGTCTGGATGTTACTTGGCGCTGTTGGCGTGCCGGTTTTTATTGGTGCAAATGCGGGCATTTCCTATTTAATTGGCGGCTGGGGTGGTTATAGTTTTGGATTTCTGTTGGTTGCCATTTTTGTTCCCCTGCTGCGCAGTAAAGAATTTCGTCGCCTTCCTTATACGGTACTGTCTATCCTTGCCGCTATATTAATTGATGTAACCGGCGCCCTCTGGTTAATGATTATCACTGGAATTTCTGTCAGTCAGGCAGTGTTGATGGGGATTATTCCATTTCTGCTGCTTGATCTTGTGAAAGCTGTTGTTGTAGTACAGATTGTTCCACGGTTTCGGACTATTCTATCCCTGTTTTAAAAATTTAGGCATTGACAAAAGCAGGGATACCCTCTAAAATAAGACAATACGACGAAAGGCTGTGAAAAGAAGAGTACACAATAGGATGCTACGAAAGGGAATGTTTATTTTGTGGTGGAAGAGGTTTCTGTCCTGTTATAAGGCAGGGATAAATTAAAGTGACAACACGATATCATCGTCTTTAAGATTTTTCTTAAGGACTTTTTTTATTCCCGCAAAGCAATGGGCCAAGTGGACATGCCTGCATGTATATTTGGCGGTCTTAAATGTCGTTAGCACTTGTTCAGGACAGACCGAATCAGAGTGTAGACCTGCCGCAAAGGTAAAATACCCCGTAGCTTGCTGCGCTGTAAACGAAGCAAAACGCAAGCGTTTTTTTCGTTTACTATAATATGAATTGGAGGTAATTATGGAAGGGAAGAAAACATTTTATCTGACAACAGCGATTGCCTATACTTCTGGCAAGCCGCACATTGGAAATACGTATGAGGCTGTTCTGGCAGACAGTATTGTTCGTTTTAAGAGAATGCAGGGATATGATGTGCGTTTTCAGACGGGAACAGATGAACATGGACAGAAAATTGAATTAAAGGCACAGGAAGCTGGGATTACGCCAAAGCAGTTTGTAGATGATGTGTCTGGAGAGATTAAGACAATTTGGGATTTGGTGAACACATCTTATGATAAATTTATTAGAACAACAGATACTTACCATGAAAAGCAGGTACAGAAAATTTTTAAGAAATTGTATGAGCAGGGAGATATTTATAAGGGACACTATGAGGGAATGTATTGTACGCCATGTGAGTCCTTTTTTACGCCTTCCCAGTTAGTTGATGGCAAGTGTCCTGACTGTGGCAGGAAGTGCCAGCCGGCAAAGGAAGAAGCATATTTCCTGAAATTGAGTAAATATGCAGACAGACTGATAGAGCATATTAATACACATCCAGAGTTTATTCAGCCAGAGTCCCGCAAAAATGAAATGATGAATAATTTCCTGCTTCCGGGACTGCAGGATCTTTGTGTTTCCCGTACCTCTTTCAAATGGGGAATTCCTGTAGATTTTGATCCGGAACATGTTGTTTATGTATGGATTGATGCGTTAAGTAACTATATTACTGGTCTTGGTTTTGATTTAGATGGAAATCATTCTTCCGAAGAAGATGGAACAAAACTGTATGAAAAATTCTGGCCTGCTGATTTGCATTTGATAGGAAAAGATATTTTGCGTTTCCATACAATTTATTGGCCAATTATGTTGATGGCTTTGGACCTACCACTTCCAAAACAGGTGTTTGGGCATCCATGGCTTCTGCATGGTGAGGGTAAAATGAGCAAATCAAAGGGGAATGTAATCTATGCGGATGATTTGGTAGATATTTTTGGTGTGGATGCGGTTCGTTATTTTGTTTTGCATGAAATGCCATTTGAAAATGATGGAGTGATTAGCTGGGAGCTTATGGTAGAGCGTATGAATGCTGACCTGGCAAATGTTTTGGGAAATCTGGTAAACCGCACGATTTCCATGAGCAATAAATACCTTGGTGGTGTGATTGAGGATAAAGGGGTTACAGAAGCAATTGATGATGACTTAAAGGCGAAGGTTCTGGATGTGCCAAAGAAAGTTGTAGGGAACATGGAGAAACTGCGGGTGGCAGATGCAATTTCAGAAATCTTTTCGCTATTCAAACGCTGTAATAAATATATTGATGAAACAGAGCCATGGGTGCTTGGAAAGGACGAAGCGAAAAAAGAACGTCTTTCAACGGTGCTCTATAATTTGGTAGAGAGTATTACAATCGGTGCCAGTTTGTTAGAGGCGTTTATGCCAGATACTACAGAAAAAATTCTGGCACAGTTATGTGCACAGAAGCGCAGTATTGATGAAATGGAGGTTTTTGGAAAATACGTTTCTGGTACAAAAGTAACGGAAAAGCCAGAGATTCTTTTTATGCGTCTGGACTTGAAAGAGGTTCTTGCAAAAGCCGAAGAGATTAAGATTGCACAGATGGCAGAGGCAAAAGCTGAGACGGGAGAAGCTGAGGAAGAAGCGGTTGTAGAAATTGAAGCAAAGCCGGAAATTACTTTTGATGATTTTATGAAAATGCAGTTTCAGGTAGGGGAAATTATTTCCTGTGAAGAAGTGAAAAAGTCAAAGAAGCTTCTATGCTCACAGGTAAAAATAGGAAAAGAAGTAAAGCAGATTGTTTCGGGAATTAAACAGTATTATACGGCTGAGGAAATGGTTGGAAAGAAAGTTATGGTACTGGTTAATTTAAAACCAGCAAAACTTGCAGGTGTGCTTTCGGAAGGTATGCTTTTATGTGCGGAAGATGCAGAAGGAAACCTTGCTTTGATGACGCCAGAGAAGAAGATGCCTGCTGGGGCGGAGATTTGCTAAGAGCACATGAAATTAGCGGTTCCAATTGGAGATGGTAGTAAAGCCTGTTTGAAAATAGGGAGAAAATACAAATGATTTCTGATAAGTTATATGAGCTTGCGTTTAAATTTAGGAAAACAAAGTTGTGGGACATTTTGCGGAGAGGCTCGTTTTTTGCGGTAAAACTGTCGGATGGCAGAATGGGATATATAAGATTGATAAGGGATGGTGGCAGTAACGGGCCGCAACGTAACATTTATGCTCTGGAATTGTATATTGGAGAAGAGGGGCTTGATAGCCTTCGAACGATGATAAAAGCAGAGCGGCTTCAATTGGAACCGCTCGAATATCAGGAATCTCCGCTTCTGCAATCTTGTCTGCAATGTGTAATGGTGGGAAAAGTAGCATTGTCGGAGGAAGAACAAGAGGAAGCAAAGGCATTTGCGCATTCTCATGGAATAAGGATTAGTGGTAAAAATGCATATCCACTGTTTATGAAACTGCAGCCATATTATTATCCGTGGCGCTTGCGGGAAGAGAAGGATCAGGAAGCTCTTTGTGAGGCGTTGGCTGCTGCGATAGAGATATCCAGATTATTGGAGGAAAAGACACCAAAGGACTTGGGGCTGATGGAGGTACAGAGTAATACAAAAGAAGTTGTTTTACTGGAATGGCAGGAGGACAGATATGTTCTTGGAAAAATGGAACTCCTTCCAGAAAAGGAGAGGAAATGGCCGACGCCAGAGATATGTAATGACATCAGTATTGCTAAATTAAAAAAAGTGAGACGTTCTGGGATATGGGAATGTGGGTTTATCAGAATTACGACGCCTGTAGAAGATGAAAAGGGAGAAATTCCAGTATTTCCTATTATTTTGTTTGCGGCAAATTCTGATACGGGATATCTTCTTCCAGTGTCTCCGATAACACATTATGAAGAGAATCCAGATGAATTGATGAACATTTTTATGGAAGCTCTTTTGAAAGAGCATATCTGTCCAGGGGAAATACGAGTAAAAGATTCCCGTGCTTATGCATTTTTTCAGCCTTTCTGTGAAAGATTGAAAATTGCTATAAAAGAGGAGGCTTATCTGCCGGCATTGGAAGAGGCAGAGGCTGCGTTTTACTCGGATTTTGGTCTGGAGGATTGTGCAGAAACCGACAAAGATTTTAATACGGGCAATGGCATAGAAGATGCCGAAAATCTTGATTGGGATATGGAGGAAGCAATACAAAGCTTAGAAGAGCTGTTGGATATGTTTATGGAACTAAATGAAAAGGTGCCATTTGAATTTCCAAAGGATGTTTTAAAACAGCTTATGGCTTTGTTGGCGAATGGGAATTTGCCAAAGGGTTTAGAAGACAAAATAACAAGGCTTATGGATATTGTAGGTATAGAGGAAATAAAGGTAGGAAGCACAAAATCAGAGAACAATGGCAGGCCAAAACTGGAGAGTGTCAGTTCTAAAATGGCTAAAGAAGCAGAAGGAAAGTCTTATGTGATTAGTGTTTCGCTTAGAACAGGATGTTACCGTCATATACAGATTTCATGCAATGATTTTTTGTCAGACCTTCACCTTGCTATTATAAAAGCTTTTGGATTTGATAATGACCACGCACATGCCTTTTTTATGGATAACGAAGTTTGGAGTGATTGGGATTGTTATTTTGCAAAAGAGGCGGCAGATGATTTCAAAACGACAAATAGATATCGTTTGAGTCAGACGGGATTGCGAGAAGGAATGAAGTTTAAATATCTTTTTGATTTTGGTGATGAGTGGAGATTTCAATGTAAGGTACTTAGAATAATAGAGAAAATAACAGAAGAACCAATAGTGATTAAAGTCAAAGGAGAAGCGCCAGAGCAGTATCCAGATTGGGGCGATGATTGGGATGATGAATAAGGAAAAAAGAATTGACAGAATTGTTCCGGATTATGTGGTGTTTGATTTGGAAACAACAGGGAAATCACCTGTAAAGGATGAAGTAGTAGAGATTTCTGCAGTAAAGGTGAGAAACAAAAAAATAGTGGACGAATATACATCGTTAGTTAATCCACAATATCCCATTCCATATAATGCCAGCAGAGTAAATCATATTACCGATGATATGGTTGCGGATGCTCCGCTATTTTGTGATGTACTGAAAGAGTTTTTGGACTTTGCGGGAAAGGATGTGTTGGTTGGACACAATATCTATGTATTTGATATGAAATTTGTCTATCGTGATGCTAAGAAATATTATGGTATAACTCCGGCTAATGAATACATAGATACACTTTTTTTGGCAAGAAATGTCCTGCCACAGCTTGATCATCATACACTGGTAGATTTGGCGGCGTATTATGGCATTTCTACTATGGGCGCACATCGTGCATTGAATGATTGCCGGATGAACCAACAGGTCTATGAGTGCCTGGTGAAAGAATATGAAGCAATAAAAAATGGAGAGCGTCAATTGAAACTTTGTCCGGAATGCGGCAGGGTTATGAAAAAAAGAAATGGGAAATTTGGAGAATTTTTGGGCTGTAGTGGGTATCCCGACTGTCGGCATACAGAAAAGCTTCATTGATTTTCCCTTGACAAATCGATTCAAAAGTAAGAAACTGCAAATAATATTTTTTATGCTGATAGAAAAAGAAGAAACGAAGTATACTATTGCTTAAATAGTCTGCTCGTTTCTTTTTTGTTCTTAACAGTTTTTTAGGATCTCATCTTAAAAAAATATCACTTTTTTCAAAAAATTGTGTAACAAAATCCTTCTGTAAAGGATAAATAGGATGAAAGGAGGCGGAAATGGAGGAGTTATATAAGGAAAATATCAAAATGGTTTTTCACTTTTTATTTTCGCTTTGCCATGATGAAAGCCTTACAGAGGAATTGACACAAGAGACATTCTTGAAGGCATATCAGTCGATTGGGCGTTTTGATGGGAGTTGTAAAATCTCAACATGGTTGTGTTCTATTGCGAGAAATACATATTATCAGTATCTCTCGAAGAACAGGAAACAGGTTCCAAAAGATTTCATGGCAGAGGAAGAAATATCCGAAGTAACTCCAGAGCGGGAGGTGCTTGCCAAAATTGAACTATTGGATGTGTTAAAGCTGATGCAAAATCTGCCAGAGCGGATGAGGGAGGTGATGTATCTGCGCATTACGGGAGCGCTGACCTTTAAGGAAATCGGGGAAATATTGGGGAAAAGCGAGAACTGGGCACGTGTAAATTATTATCGTGGTAAAGAAAGGGTTATAAAAGAATATTATTCTGAGGAAAGGGGAGAGAGAGATGGCAAAAATACATTGTAATATTATTCATGATTTATTACCTTCTTATGTGGATAAAATTACGTCAGAAGAATCCAGCCAGATGATAGAAGAACATTTCAGGGAATGTAAATCATGTAAAAAAGCTTATGAGGTTTTAAAGGAAAATGATTTTGTGGTGGAGAGGGCGGATAAAGGGATAGCAGGATATTTAAAGAAACTTGAGTGGAAAAAAAGAGTGGAACACAGGGGAATGTTAATCCTAACCATTTTTTTATTTCTCCTGCAGCTTTTTTTGAATTTCAGCAGATATGTAACGCTGCAGTCCTTATATATTGCCAATTGCATTTTTTATCCGATGTATGTTATTTTGCTGTTAAACATTTTGGGAACATGGAAGGAACATCGTTTTTGTTCTAAAAAAGAAAAGGGAATTTTAGTGATAGAGGGCATTTCTTTTTTATATATGATAGGGATGTTTTATAGCATTTTTATAAAGTTGGCAGACGGAGAAACGCAGCCATATGGTTTGGAAATTCATCAAACGGGACCGTTTTTGAATTGGCAGTTAATCGTTTTAATGGCAGTATATTTTTTGATTCTTTTTGCATATTTAATATTGCAGAGGAAAGAAAAAAAATATAATCAGAATATTATGATCATGTTATTGGCAGGAATAGCAATTTTCTTGAATATAAGAGTTGGAATGTATGGTATGGAAAGTGCTATGTCAACAATAAAAATAGTTAGCATTTGTCTGGCTGTCGTTATTACAGAGAGTATTTTATTATATGCCTTTGTTATGGCCCGCATCTCAAAATAAATGGTAGTTTGGCTTTTTTGTAAAGTTACAGGGAACGTTAAAAGAGAGTGAAATAGTGATTATACTTGAACGTGTTTGAAAATTCATTCCAGGAACTTTCAGTTCCTTACAATCTGCATTCTATGCTTTGCGCTATATTTTCCTAAATTTAGTCAATGTGCCCCGCTACGGCTCTTTCCTCTGCCTTGCAGAGGAAAGGTCAGTCGGTGCAAGATGCAAAGCTATTTTGCATGCATCTTTTCGCACATTGTACGGATTGGGTGTTTTATTTTGTTTAATACTTTTATTAATTGCTGTAATTCTTGCTGCATTTTTCTATTTTCTTCTAAAATCTGCATGCAGGAAGCTCCAACAAAACGGATTAAGTCATCCTGCATATAAGGGTTGTCTTTTTCCCATTTTGTTTTTTCCTCTTCATCAAAATAAAAGAGGTCTTCTTCTCCGAAATATTCTTTTGCAACCCGGCGGTTTCCCTTCTGATATGGTTCCAAAAAAGCTTTTGCCTCCTCTTTAGAGAACATACTGCAGGAATAATTTTTGCGTGAAAGGTCGGAAAAGGATAATAAAATTTTGTTGAAAAAATAAAAATTGTCATCACTATTTTGGTTTGGCATTGTATTTAAAATTCTTTGAATTTCTGCGGCGTTTGGTGAAAGGCTGGGATTCTGGCTGGTTTGTGCATCACGATATTCTTCAGTTAATTCCAGTCCAAGAATCTGCATAAAGTCCGCACAGATAGAATGTTGTGGAAAGCGCTGTCTGTCATAACGCCTTACCAGAAGATTCTTTTTTCCATATACTGTTTCCGGCTTTTTTAATAGTTTATTATAGTGCAATAAAGGATTCATTTCCCTGGTTTTTAGAAATGTTTCCCATGTGCCGCCATTGTCTTCAAAAGATTCGCTTATGTTCTCTTGGGATTTTTGCACAAAATACCGTTTTTTAACAAATTGATTCCAACTAGAGGTTACATATTCATCCTGCCTTCTTAAGTATATGATTAATTTGATGGAATAGTTTTCTTTTTGCATGGCTTCAAAAAATTTTTTATGCCATTTACGGCTTAAACGCCAGAGTTTTTCATCTGATAAAATGACGTTTGAAAAGGTTTGAAAGATTTCTTAATAATATCTATACAATCCCAGAAAACAGATTCTTTATCATCTATATTTTCAGCAAACAAAAAATGTCCATTGCGTGCTTTTCCAACATAATCATATTTAACAGGAAAAGCAGGATAACAAAATCCATTTTTTTCTAAATTTACTCGATTTTCAGCGCAAAAAGTTTGAAGTGCTGTGCTTCCCGTTTTTGATGTTCCAACATGAATATAAAGTGTCTTCATATTGCCTCCTTATATTATGGTACAATGTTCGTTTCAAACACGATCTAGAAATCTTTTGTTTCTATGACAATTGTGGACAGTTTTGTTGCCTTATTGTGATTAAGATTTTATTGGTATAAAATGGCATAAAGTTGTCAATTTTGGGGTTGTTTTGTAATTTTTCTGCGTGCATAAGAGGATTCTAAGTAAACTTTCAGGATAGAGTTTAGTGGGAAATAGTTGCAAAGAAATGCCGACTAAGGTATTATAATAAAAAAGGACGGAGTGAAGAAATGATAGAAAGAAAGTTTAAAGGGTTGATTGCCCTGGATTTAGATGGAACAGTATTTAATAATGAAAAAAAGATTTCAGATGGGAACCAGAAAGCAATTCGGGAAGCGGTTGCTGCGGGATATTGTGTAGTGCCAGTAACAGGAAGGCCAGTAAGCGGTATTCCACAGGAGTTGATGCAGATTCGGGAAATAGGATATGCGGTAGCTTCTAATGGGTCTGTTATCTACAGAATTGAAGATTTTTTGCAGAAAAAATGGGAGAGAATTTATGAGGACTTGCTGTCAGATGAAAAGGTGTTGGAAGTTCTGGAAATATTAGAAGAATATCCGGTAGTACCGGATTGTTTTGTACAGGGTGTTGGACATATGCCGGAATATGGGAAAAAATTGATACCTCAGATGGGGCTGCCACAGGTAATGGTAGATTATCTGCTCTCTGGCAGGAAATTTTTTCCGGATTTGACAGAGTATGTTCGGCAAAAGGAAGAAAAGGTAGAAAAGATTACGATAAATTTTTTTATGAATGAAGAGGGAACTCGAAAAAAGCAGGAGGCTTACAGGCGTCTTAGCAAGGTAAAAGATATTACGCTGGTTTCCGGGGCACCGCATAATCTGGAAATAAATACAGTAACAGCAAGAAAAGGAAATGGGATGTTAAAACTTGCGCAGCTATTGGGGGTTGCGCCTGAACAGACAATGGCATGCGGTGATGATATGAATGATATGGATATGGTTGTAAAGGCTGGCTTTGGTGTTGCTATGGGAAATGCATCAGAACTTTTGAAAAAGGAGGCAGATTTTATTACGCTGAGTAATGAGGAAGACGGGGTTGCTATTGCCATCCACGAATTTATAAAGCGAATGGATTAATGCTGAAATAATAAAAAAAGGGATCTGCTTGTTATTATAATAACAAAAGCAGCCGATATATTACGTAGAAACTCGCCTTATACGCAAATGGAGTTGCAGGGATTTTTCAAACGGATTTAAGGAGTGATAATATGGCAGTTGATAAAATGAATGAATATGCTGTGCAGGTAGCAGAAAATACAAAGCCACAGCAGAACTGTTCTACAACAGGCACAAATCGTAATACGGCTGTAGACAGAACAGGCAAGGGGAAAGAAAATCAAGGCAGTATCCAGACTCCGGATCAGGGTGAAGCTGTCAGTTATGAGGTAACAAAGAGAACAAATGATGTGGCAGCCTGGTATCAAGAGTTTGTATTGAAGGAACAGGAAGAAACGATCGGAACGATTGAAGAGGAAAAGACAGAAAAAGGGACAAAGAAGGAAGAGGAAGAAGAGAGTGCCGTAAAGAAGAAACTGAAAGAAGCAGAAGAAAACCTGAAAGCACTTCAACGGATGTTGGAGCAGATGAAGGAGGCGCGGAAAAAACAGCAGGAAGAGAAAAAGAAGAACAGAGGTAAACTTTCTTATAATTATACCAGAGTATCTTCGGCAATCAGTTCTGCGAGGACTTCTGCACAGGCGTCTAATGCTCTTACGACGGCAACATCGAATTTGAGTTCTTTGAAGCGTAAGGCTGCCAGTGGAAAGTATGAAGACAGGGAAATTCAGCTTGCGCTGCAGCATGCTTACAAAATGGTTCGTATTGCACGGAAAAAAGTAGGCAATATGAAGAGCGAGGCTATGCAGAAGAAGAAAAATGATTCCGTGGAACTTCAGGCAAAGCAGCAGGGGAAGAGTGTGCGCCGCTCACCAAAGAAACAGAAGGTGGATGCTGAGATTGCTAAACTTCAAAAGGAACTCAGGGCACATGAGAAACAAAGGAAAAACAGAAACCGCCGTAATGAGGATATGGAACTCTTTCAGGCGGATATGCAGTATCTGAAGAGGAAACTTGGTATGCTGCAACAGCAGGGTTATATGCTTGAGAGAAATAATATGACATCTGAGGATATGATTGCGGCGGCACTTGGATTGACTGAAGTTGATATGCAGGAAACTGCTGTAAATGCTCAGGAGAGTGCTGGTACAGAAGGAGGAGAAACTGCGGCAGTCGAAACTGCTCCAGCAGAGGCAGCGTCAGTATCTGGTGGATTTGATGTTTCCGTATAACCTATATTGGGAACTGTAAATAATTAATTTGATTTAACTTGCTTGCTTTTCCAATTGCTGTATCAAAAAGCCTTGCTGATGTTAGAATCAGGTTTTGATTGTTTGACCGGAGCGTATTTTGTAATACGCTCCGGTATTGTATTTATGGTAATAGAAGTGTTGCTGAATATGATTTCTATTAATTTATTAATGCTTTTAGGGTTGTTATTTAGAAAGCCGTGAATAGTAACTGCCAGAAAAGTGTATCGAAAGGATATTTCTAATTTTATGCTAAAAAAATTTCGGGAAAAATTTCCAATTTGCAGTTGCATTGTGGTTATTGTGGTGTATTTATTGATTTTTCAATTAAGCGCTATTGTGGCGGGGATGGTGCTGAAGCAAATTTTTGCGATACAGTTGGTCTCTATGCTATTTACGGATGTATTTTTACTTGTAATTTTGTGGGCGATGGGATTTGGGAATGCTTTAACGCAAAAGAGCAAGGGGGTATTGTACAGTCTTGGCACAGGCGGATACATGCTAATGGTTGGGGCGCTTGCTACGGTAAGTAATTTTGCAATGTATGCTTTTACAGAAGATTATAAGATTCGGCCATTGGCTCCTGCCGGAGAGATTGTTATTTTTATTTTGGCGATGTTTGGAATTGGATTTACGGAAGAGTTAGTGTTTCGGGGGATTGTCACTAATATTTTAAAAGAAAAATTTTCTGTTCGGACAGACAGGGGGATTTTTCTTGTCATTGTAGTGCAAGGAGTGCTTTTTGGGGGTTGCCATATGACAAATATGCTTTCTGGGATAGGTTTGGAAAGCGCACTGGTGCAATCAGTTATGGCAAGTTTTTTGGGAATGCTTCTGGGTGCAATTTATCTGCGCACAGGCAGTTTGTGGTTTGTTATGCTGTTGCACGCATGGAATGATTTTGGTGCGCTTTTGGCGTCAGGTTTTTTTAAGATGAATACACTGGCTGGAAGTATTAGTGAATATACGTGGGGAAAACTGGTGGGGCTTCCTGTATATTTGGCTGTAATTCTTATTTTGCTTCGCCCTTCGAAACGAAGAGAAATAAAGGATGATATGATTTATCCGCCGACACTGGGAATTCAAATAGCAAAAGGTGTTGGCCTTACAATATTCTGTGTGGGGCTTTTGATTCTGGTTGCGGTATCTATGTTTATAACAGCGCATTCCGATATTACTGAAAAGATGCTGGAAGGTTATTTTTGAGTGTTCTTTTACTGGGAATAGTAACCTTTGTTAATGTAATGTTGTAATAAACTATGGGAAAGCACTTGCCAAAAGCACATGCATATGATATTATAACAAAAGTTTAAGTATCTATTTATTTTCAGGGCGGGGCGTAATTCCCCACCGGCGGTATTCCATAAAAGGTAAGCCCGCGAGCCGAAAGGCATGATTTGGTGAGAATCCAAAGCCGACAGTATAGTCTGGATGAGAGAAGATGATAGAGAATGCGTGATCGTTGTGCCCTGAATATTGTATTGTGTTCAGGGCTTTTTTGTTAGAGAAAATAGGCGCACCTCTATCAAATGGGAGGTGTTCTAGGTTGAAACAGGAGTATATGAGGCGGGCGATTGAGCTGGCAAAGCAGGGTATTGGAAAAGTGAATCCTAATCCTTTAGTGGGAGCTGTGATTGTAAAAGATGACAGGATTATTGGAGAAGGGTATCATGCAAAGTATGGAGATTTACATGCGGAGCGTCATGCGTTTTCCAGGACGACAGAAGATGCAAAAGGGGCAGAATTGTATGTTACATTGGAGCCTTGTTGTCATTATGGGAAACAGCCGCCATGCACACAGGCAATTATTGAGAATGGGATAAAAAAGGTTTATGTCGGTTCGGACGACCCGAATGCATTGGTTGCAGGAAAAGGAATTCAGATGCTTCGGGAAGCGGGAATTGAAGTTGCAACACAGGTTATGAAAGAAGAATGTGATGCGCTAAATCCAGTGTTTTTTCATTATATTACAACAAACACGCCTTATGTTGTGATGAAATATGCAATGACAATGGATGGAAAAATTGCGTGTGATACGGGAAAAAGCCAGTGGATTACTGGTGAACAGGCACGGAATCAGGTGCAGGAAACACGGAATGCATTGAAAGGGATTATGGTAGGGGTACAGACTATTATAATAGATAACCCGAAACTTACCTGCCGGATTCCGGGTGGCAGAAATCCGGTACGCATTATCTGTGACAGCCATTTAAGGATTCCTTTGGAGGCAACAGTTGTTCAGACAGCAAAGGAGACTCCGACGATTGTTGCGACTATTTCTGAGGAAAAGGAAAAAATTTGTGCCCTGCAAAAATTAGGAGTGAGAGTCATAATAACCAAGGAGGCAGATGGAAGAGTTGATTTACAAGATTTAATGCATAAACTTGGGGAGGAAAAAATAGATGGCATTTTGCTGGAGGGTGGTGGAACATTGAATCAAAGTGCTTTGCAAAACGGTATTGTGAATCATGTGCAGATATATCTTGCGCCAAAAATATTTGGAGGAAGTGGCAAATATACTCCGGTATCAGGAATTGGCGCAAAGGAGCCTTCGCAGGCACATATGTTGATGAACCGAAAAGTGCAGATGATTGGAGAGGATATTCTGCTGGAGTATGATGTGGCTTGTTTCAAACACGCTCTAGAAGAAAAGAGGAAGGAGGAAAGCTTCTAGTGTTTACGGGGATTATAGAAGAAATTGGAACAATCCGTTCTGTTGCAAAAGGAAGCCGATCTGCTGTTCTGACTGTGGAAGCTTCTGAAGTGCTTGAAGGAAGCAGGGTTGGAGACAGCATTGCGGTCAATGGTGTATGTCTTACGGTTACAACAATGACAGCCCGGCAGTTTACAGCAGATGTTATGGCAGAAACGCTTCGCAGAAGTTCATTGGGAAATCTTTCCAGAGGCAGTAAAGTGAATCTGGAAAGAGCAATGGCAGCAGATGGGCGTTTTGGAGGGCATATAGTATCTGGCCATATTGATGGGACAGGGACGGTTTTGTCGCTGACACCAGAGGACAATGCGGTCTGGGTAAGAATTCAGGCGGAACAAAAAGTGTTAAAATATATTTTGGAAAAAGGTTCTATAGCGATTGATGGAATCAGTCTGACAGTTGCGGATGTGACAGAATCAGATTTTGCTGTATCGGTTATTCCGCATACTGGTGCAGAAACGACACTGCTTTCCAAGGAAGCAGGCGATATTGTGAATCTGGAAAATGATGTGATTGGTAAATATGTGGATAAACTGCTTCGTTTTCAGGCAGAGGAAAGTGAAACAGAGAAAAAGAAAACAAAAGATTCAGGAATCACGATGGATTTTTTGGCAAAGAATGGATTTTAGTAGAAAGGAAATAGAGCAATGGATTTTGAATTTAACACGATAGAAGAGTTGGCAGATGATATTAAAAATGGAAAGATTGTGGTATTGATTGATGATGAAGACAGAGAAAATGAAGGAGATGTGATTTGTGCTGCACAGTTTGCAACAACAGAAAATGTGAATTTTATGGCTTCTTATGCCAAAGGTTTAATTTGTATGCCGATGGACGAAACTTATACAAACAAGTTAGGGCTTCATCAGATGTGTGAGGTAAATACGGATAATCATTGTACGGCATTTACCGTTTCCATTGATTATAAAGATACAGAAACGGGAATTTCCGCATATGAGCGGTCTATTACAGCAATGAAAACGGTGGAGGAGGGCGTGAAGCCTTCGGATTTTCGTGCGCCAGGGCATATGTTTCCGCTTCAGGCTAAAAAAGGCGGTGTTTTAGAGCGGAACGGGCATACCGAGGCAACAGTGGATTTAGTGAAAATTGCGGGATTGAAACCGGTCGGTTTATGCTGCGAAATTATGCGTGAAGATGGTTATATGGCCCGTACTCCTGAGTTGATTGCATTTGCAAAGGAACACAAATTAAAAATTGGAAGAATTGCTGATTTGGTGCAGTATCGCAAAGAGCATGAAATATTGGTAGAATGTGTCGCTAAAGCAAATATGCCAACACGTTATGGTGAGTTTACAATTTATGGATATGTCAATAAATTGAACGGCGAGCACCATGTTGCTTTAGTAAAGGGTGATATTATGGACGGCGAACCAGTTCTTTGCCGCGTACATTCAGAATGTCTTACAGGTGATGCTCTTGGTTCTGCAAGGTGTGATTGTGGGCAGCAGTATGATGCCGCAATGAAAATGATTGCAAAAGAAGGCAGGGGAGTTTTGTTGTATATGCGTCAGGAGGGGCGTGGAATTGGCCTGATTAATAAAATTCGTGCTTACGAACTTCAAGACCATGGAAGAGATACCGTGGAAGCGAACCTGGAACTGGGCTTTCCAGAGGACGCAAGAGACTACACTATTGGGACACAGATTCTTGTTGACTTGGGGGTTCGCCAGATGCGCTTGATGACAAATAATCCGTTAAAGGTGTATGGATTGTCAGGTTATAACCTTGAGATTGTAGAGAGGGTGCCACTTGAGATAGAGCCGGGAAAATATGATTTATTCTACCTTAAAACAAAGAAAGAGAAAATGGGTCATATTTTGGATTTATAATTATCAGGAACTGTGTAGGAAGATAAATCAGGAGGTATCGGTTATTTTTGCGCAATTTCTTAGTTGTGGTTGGTAAAGCTGATCCTTTCCTTGATGAGTTGCAGCGAAGATGTGAATTATAGTGATTTATAAAGAGGAGGATATTAGAATGAAGGTTTTAGAAGGAAATGTTGTAGCGCAGGATGTAAAAATTGCAATTGTAGGAGCACGTTTTAATGAGTTTATTGTGTCAAAGCTCATTAGCGGGGCGCAGGATGGCCTGGTGCGTCATGGGGTGAATGATGATGCTATTACTTTGGTTTGGGTGCCAGGCGCTTTTGAAATTCCTCTGGTAGCAAAAAAACTGGCAATGTCTGGGAAATATGATGCAGTAATTTGTCTTGGTGCAGTAATCCGCGGCGCAACCAGCCATTATGATTATGTATGCGCAGAAGTTTCTAAAGGAATTGCTGCAGTTAGTTTGGAAGCAGGAATTCCAGTTATGTTTGGTATATTGACTACAGATAATATTGAACAGGCAATTGAAAGAGCTGGTACAAAGGCAGGAAATAAAGGATATGACTGTGCTTTGGGGGCAATTGAGATGATTAATCTGACAAGACAGATATAGGAGTGCGTGATTTTGCATAATAAAGAGCCTAATAGAAAGATAAAATATCAATCTTCTATTAGGCTCTTTTATGGGTTATCTATTATAATCGGGGAAAGAAGTTCTGAATCAACGTTCCCCTGCGGTTAAAAGATTAACAGCTTTTTCTATCAATCTGCCCATTAAAGGCATAGAAGTTTCTGCTGTCTAAATCATCCTGTACTCTTCGTAATGCTTCGCCAAATCTCTGGAAGTGTACAATTTCCCGTTCTCGTAAGAAACGGATTGGATCTGCAATTTCAGGTTCTTTGATGATACGCAGGATATTGTCGTAGGTCAGGCGGGCCTTTTGTTCTGCTGCCATATCTTCATACAGGTCGGTGATAGTATCGCCAGTAGATTGGAACTGGCTGGAACTAAAAGGCTCTCCGCTGGCAGCCTGTGGCCATATAGCGAGTGTGTGGTCAATATAGTATTTATCAAAACCGGAAGCTTTGATTTCTTCTGGGGATAAATCCCTTGTGAGTTGATGGACAATAGTCGCTACCATTTCAAGATGGGCCAGTTCTTCTGTACCCAGAGAAGCAGCGGTAATGTTCCACTTACTGTATTTTTGGACGGGCATGATACGGTGGGATTTCCGATACATAGCTTTTCGACGTTTGAACGGATAAAGAAGTATGATGAAAATGAAGATGCGGGGAATGTCGGGAAGCCTTATTC
>CANSYK010000074.1 GCA_947651225.1 uncultured bacterium
TAAAAATAATTTCGATTTTTCTCATTTTGCTATTGACATTTATTAGCTGGACTTCACTTAATGGTTTTTGCCTATTATCATTGAGAACTATTCTATTTTCATTCCCATCAATATAACCTCTTCTTCCCTTTCAAAGCTTTACCTGCCATAAAATTCCGGAAGCATGCCTTTATTATTTGCGATAATCAGATTTATGCCCTTTATTCCACGCTCTTTCATCTCTGAAACACAGTGTTTCAAGAGTTTCGTTGCAATGCCATTTCTTTGGTAATCCGGCAAAACGGCAAGGTCATTAATCTCAAAAACTCTTCCATAATGAAAAAGCATCGTACTGCCCAAAATAAACCCTGCTACTTTTTGCAGGGCTGAGAAAGTAACCTGCATTACCACTCGCCAATCAATGGACGCGGAATATACCACCATTTTTCAAAATCCAATTGATATCGCCCGCTAACCACACTTATATCCGGATTGTGCTTCCATTTTGTCCATGTATGATAACTGTTTATAATGTCTTCTAACAGAGCATTATCCATCGACTCGCAGAATGCCCTGCACTTTTCCACTATTTTCTCCGGCTTATCTTCGCATTGCCATACATACTGCTCCAATCTGCGGTTACATGGAAACAGAATTTTGTTCTCCTGCAGTATCAGGCGGTATATGCAATATATAATTTCACTCGCCACACGGATTTTCATATATCCATCCGCTTTGCAAACCTTCCAGTAATATCCGTAATTCAACATAAGGTCACTGTAAAACGATAACATTTTATCAGGCATTTCCTCTTCCTGAAAAGCCGCAATCTTTGTGACCAGCTCAGGAATTTCCGGATCGTCACTGAACATGACCCTTGCACGGTAAAAGGAATTTCTTGTAGGCTCACTGCCCTTCTGCGCTGCAGCCTTCAAAAAATCTTTAGTGATATATTTAACATCAAAATACCCTTCTTCGTATGTGCATTTCCCCTGAATCACCTCTGTCAGGGAATGATGCTTTTCCCGGTATTCGAATTCTTCCTGGCTGACCACCGCCATTCCATCCAAATCGGAATTTTCCCGTTCCATCCCTTTCGCCACGCTTCCGCCAAAAATGAAAGCAATCACGCCCTTCTGTACACGATAATGGTTCTTCATAATCTGCAATGATTCTTCGTGATGTTTATACATTTTTCCCTCCATTCCGAAGCGCTTTGCGTTGAGGACGCGAGCAGAATTTCAAATTCTGCTCTGCGATCAACAGAATTTGTGACGCTTCGGCACAAATTCTTGGTTGAATAAATTGCTCATCAGAGAATTTATTCAGCCTTACACCCATGATAATATTCATTTCTATTTTTTCACAGCATGCACTTTATTGTTCCGTTTTTCCATCGGCAGGTACATATCATTCTCTTCCTCACTTAATTTTCACTTCCCAAAAAGTAAAAAAAGCTGGATAAAGAACAGACTTTTCAATCTGCGCCTTATCCAGCGTATTACTTCCAGCGAGTAATATGCCCTCCGAGCAATTCGTCTGTATTATATAAAAACATACTGTTTTTGTCAAGTTTATAGACTAAGGATTCATGGAAATCAATTTTCCGTGCAAAGGATTTACTAAATTTTGCTCAGCTTATAAGAACTTACGCTTCACTTATTCGTTCCCACCCTCCCAATATTTCAACATCTACTTGTATTTCTTTAAATATAGCTTCACCGCTTATCTTTAAATATAATTTCCCATTGTAATTAATGACCTCTCTAAATGACTTCCTGCTTTCTTTTCTAAAAACATCAGGAACCGTATGAAAACATTCGTTCGGCACTTCACAGCACTTTATTACATCATTAATCGGAAACGCAAATGATTTACCTTCAAATGTCATAACAACAAAAATAGTGCTTTCACATAAATGAATCGATTTTTGTTTAAACCATTTGCATAAATCTAAAACAGGTATTAATTCATCATAGATACATATCATTCCAAGAATACTTGAAGTTTCATTCTTAACATCAAAATCCAATACCTCAACTTTAGCGGCAAACCGCTTTATTTGGTTTATTTCAACCGCATAAGTTTCTGTCTCAATTTGAATAAACAGGATTTGTTTCCTATGCAACATGCGCAACTCCTTTCTATCAAATAGGATTTCTCCAGATGCTTATTACCCTAAACATAATATAAATACCTATGAATATACCCACCTTCAAAATCCAAAGCAAATTACATCCTTATTCTAATTCTATATTTTCTAAGTCTATATCATAATTTTTCTTTACATTTCCTTTCTTTCTCAGCATTGGATTAGGACATAGTTCTGTAAAACAGTAGGCAGGCATCTTAGCCGCCCATGTCGTAACCTGTTCTTTCGCCGTATTGCTTGCAGAAATATCCTGTATTGGATCCACTCATTTTTCCTCCTCTATTCCATGATTTCATATTTTTTAGAAACAGCGGAAAACCATCCGGCTAATTGTCAGAGCAGTTATTGGCTTTGGCCTGATGCCATGCCCTTATATAAGTATACAGCGGAACAATCAAATCTTTGATTTCCACTCCGAATGTATTCACACATAAATGGTAGTTTTCTTTTCTTCCCCATTTTATGTCTGTATAAAAAGTTCTGTATTCAGCTCGCTCTTTATCAATTTTCCGCATCATGCGCAAAATCTCTTTTTCATTCATATTTTCCTTTTCATCCGCACGCTCCAGACACCTTTTCAACTTCGCCATTTTGTCCGCATAGACAAATACATTAAATGGCTGATATTCCTTAAGAATAATATCTGCACAACGTCCGATAATCAGACAGTCCCCTTGTCTTGCGAAATTCTCCAAAATTTTCTGTTTTTCAACCGCAATCTTCACCTTCTGCTGCGTCACATAATCTGGTGTTGTTGTAAATCTGCGTCCAATTGTACATGAATAGAATGCCTGAATCCGCTTTTCTGAAAGATGATTAACATATTGTTCGTCAAATCCATGCTCTTTCGCAATTAATTTGATGATTTCATGGTCATAATAGGGAATTTCAAGTGCTTCTGACAGACGTTTCCCCAGTTCGCGTCCCCCACTGCCAAATTCACGGCTAATCGTAATAATCATGCTGCTCCTCCTTTTGACATAAAAAATCCCCTGTTCCAGATTAACGGAACAAAGGACAATTCTATCGTGGTGCCACCTTCGTTTAAATATTCCTCATTGTGCGCAGACACACACATAACGCTATATCGGGCGTACCCGTCTGGTCCTAATTATTTCTGTTCAGGCAACAGCTCTGGAATGTATTCCTATCAGTTCGTCTATATCCTTACACCATCCGGACACTCTCTGAAAAACTTGCTGACAGTACTCGTTTCCTTCATCGCCTTACCATATGAATTGAACATACTTTAGCATAAGGCCGGACTAAATACAAGCCACAGAATGTTACAAGTGTGTCATTCTGGTATTTACTCCAAATACTTTAGTAAATCATTTGGCAGCGTTCTTTTTATCAAAACCTGCAACGTCTTTTTATCCTCCTTCATGCCATTTAACAGCCATTCGATAACCATATCGGTTCCCCCACGGGCTGCTATCTCTATGGCAAACTTCATTTCCGGAGCATAAATATCAGCCCCTTTTTCAAGCAGATATTTCTCATAAGCACGTCTTGTACTCTCAATATCATAATTTCTGAGTCCATTCACATCTGCACTGGAATATGCATTTAACAATATATCAGCTTTCGATTCACATATCTCAAGATACCGGAACAAAGCAGTGTCAAAATCCTCCCCGCATATTATCTGCCCAAAAGTATTCTCAAAAAACTGCTTGAAATAGTAATCTGTCAAATCATATTTATCCATAAAATTACGGTAAAATGTTTTGCGGCAGAGAGAAGCCTCTGCTACAATTTCAGAGACTGTTATTTCATCCAATTCCTTTTTGGATAAAAGACACTCTATTGCCAAAATTAATTTTTCTTTCGCAAGCATTTTCTCCACCTTACCTTATCCACTGATTACTTTAGCTCATTCACAGCACCAATTACAAAAAATACTTTCTTTATCCTCGATAAGATATTCTGCTATATCTAAAATCAATTTCATTTAATTTATTACTTGCTTTATTGGGTCAGGTAATATTTCCGTAAACTGATAAATCAAGAGATACATTGAACGAAAATCGCTAAAACCCGCATAACTTTGTGGGGCGTATGGTTCACTAATGTTAAGTTGGGGCAAAATTGATAATTTATCCTATTTTTCTACCTTAATGTCTTCCACCATCAAATCAATTAAATGCTCTTGATACCCTGCTCTTTTTTCTGTTTTCAAAAGCTGCGCAAGTTCCCGCA
Organism: uncultured bacterium; assembly: GCA_947651225.1. GTDB lineage: Bacteria > Bacillota > Clostridia > Lachnospirales > Lachnospiraceae > Butyribacter. The sequence continues at coordinate 4,334 of CANSYK010000074.1, forward strand.
ATTGGGCATTCGTAATTTTGTCCAAACGTTTCAAACGTTTCTCTGTAAGCATCTCATTCGATATTGACCGGTAATAGTCTTCCGCCGTCATTCTCCATGGAAAAATCTGCCCGGAATCTCTTTCAATCACTCTGTCCGCTATTTCAATCCCTTCTGGGTCTATATCACCACAGTAATATAATTTGCATTTAGACTTTAGCAGTAAATCTATTAAAAATAAAGAAGCTGTTCTTAACTGTCCCGAAGTGCACACAACCGGATATTCTTCCCCGCCCATTTCTTCACACACCTGGGAAAAGACCATCTGGTTTTCAATAATAAATACTTTCTTCCTGCTGCTGTCCGCCCTTGTCAGCCTGCTCAGATTGGAAAGCGTCAGAACATATTTTTCGCCCTTTCTGATAAAAGATTGGTAAGCTTCATGTTCCCTGTCGCCTTCATAAAAATGGATTCCATAACATGTGGTATAGCTGGAGATATCGTCAGGCATAATCCCTGCCGCATAATACAGGTCTAAAACATTCTCCTGTGCCTTTGGTTCCTCTGTTTTGCAGGTAAAGCTTAAAGCGCTGATTAACAGGCGTCCTGCTGCATTCTGCCTGTCAAAATAATGGGGATTCTTTGTTATTTCTGCCCCCAACACAGCCAGCCTGACATGTTCCTTTCCATTCCCCTCCTCCTGGAACAGGTATTCCAATGCACTGCACACTTCCATAAGCACTTCTTTTATATCATCACTTGATTTTTCTCTTTCCCTCATAATCAACTGATAACCGTATTTTCTCTGTTCCCGCACTTCATTTAGCCATAGAGTTCCCCTGGCCTCCTTTCCAAACCGGCTTCCTGCCTCATACAGCACTTCCTCCCAAAACCGTTTGTTTAACTCCGTCTTTTCTTCTCTCCTCTGGCTGTTTGACAGTATCTTTTCATTAAAATATTTTTCTACAAGAGCCGCCACTTCGATACCACAATATTTCGTCTCCTCCAGTGCCGCCTGTAGCTCGGCAATGGAAAATACAAAATCACCAGGCAGCAGACTTCTCCCAAAAACTTTACCCAACGCGATACATTCCGCCTCAGATAAATGATTAAGACAAATTTTTCCTGAAAGCTTCCCATATTTTATGTACTTTTTCTTCATCTCCATAAACATACGGATATATGCTTTATTATTCCTGAAATAAAGAACACATTCCTCCAGTTTTTTTTCTTCCACTTCACTGTTCCTCAATGATTCTCTGTTTTCCGTTCCATAAATAATAAATAACCGTAACCACCTGTGAATTAGCCGGCCTGAGCAATTCTGCTATCCGCAGGAAAGGCACGGACGCATAGCATCCCCACAATACCTGCGAATTCATAATATAGTCAAAATCAAATTTTCTTACCAGGTCAAACATACTGCTGATATTTTTGTCATCCACACCCGCAAATGCTTCGTCCAACGCAATCATTCTCGGCAAATCATCCTGCTCTGCCTTTTTATATTGCGCATTCACTGCCGCAAACAGCGGAACATACATGGCCATTGCCTTTTCCCCGCCACTGAAGCGGTTAAAGGCTCCGTTGGTCAATTCCTTTTTATTATCGTTATTCCGGTAGTAAAACATTTTAAACTCAAACCACTTCCGGTAGTCCAGCGCTTCTCTCACCAAATCAGAATAGCTCAAAACTTCGCCGTTTTCCTCCGCTATCTGTTTTACTGTATAAATCTTATTCCTGAAGTGTGCGGAAATTTTTTCGATATCTTCCGCAGTCATCAATTCTTTGCCACATTGTCAAGTGATGAATTGAATTTTTATCGAATAATATTGTCGAATTAAGGCTTTTGTGATAATCTCTATCTCAGACAGAACAATAACCATTGGGGAATTTTATATTATGAAGAAGCCAAAGCTAACGATAGAAGAACAAATTGAGGACATGAAAAGTAAGAACATAACCTTCCAATATGTTTCAGAAAAAGAAGCCGCTGATTTTTTAAGGCACAATAATTATTATTTTAAACTCAAGTCATATGGGAAAAATTATGAGAAATATCGAATCCCTGCAAAAGCCGGTCAATATGTGAACCTCGACTTTTCTTATTTGCAGGAACTGTCTACTCTGGATATGCATTTGCGTAAACTGATACTTTCTATGGCACTTGATATTGAACACGCTTTAAAAACAAAGATTTTGTTTGATTTAAGCAATAATGCTGATGAGGACGGATATTCGATTGTCCAGAAATATCTGGATACAGATTATACAAGACGGAAAGATTTGTATGATAAAATTGGCAATTCTGCCGCCAGCGACCTTATCAGGAAACGAAAGGAAGCGGATGACAGCTATGCCATGTGGGAAATTGTCGAAGTATTGTCTTTTGGAAAATTTATTGATTTATACCAGCTATATTATTCCATTTACAAATCTCCAGAAGATTACAGCAGTTTCCTCTGGTCTGTCAAATTTTTGCGGAATGCGGCTGCACATAACAACTGCCTGCTGAACAGCCTGAAAGCGCCTTATCATATCACAATCCACAAAACCAAAGAAATACAGACCGAGCTTGCTAAAATAAAAACCATATCACAAAACCAAAAAGAAAAATGGATGAGCAATCCCGTTATCCATGATTTTATCTGTTTAGTATATGTGTATGTCCGGCTCATTAAAAGCAAAGGTATGAAACAAAAGGGCATCAGCGAACTGAATGAACTGTTCACAAATCGGATGTCAAGACATAAAATATATTTTGAAAAGAACGATACTATCATGGAAAGCTACCGCTTTGTTTCAAAAACCATATCTTACCTTTGCAACAAATATCGAAAATAGATTGATTTTTGACAGAATGGTGGTATAATAGTCATTGACGAACAAAAAACAATGGTTTTTTAGCGGAAACGGTGCCCGCATTGTTTCCGTATTTTTTATTTTAATGAAATAGTTTCTGACAATGCATAACCTCCCACCATCAGGTGAGAGGTTATGAACTCATTTATTCCATTATTCCTGAATTTCTCCAACAAAGTTATAGATGATTTTGACTTCCTGATACTTCTGCCTGCCCTCTTTTCTGACTTCGCCTATCAGAATACGGTCAACAAGACGGTTCAGCACCGCTTCGTCCAGCTCCTTGATTGTGGCGTACTGCCGGATTTCCTTGATAAAAGATTTTACATCGTTTTCCTGTCCGTCAGACTGCCGCATCATCAGCGTAAGTTCCTGTCCCCGGCATTGATTCTGTTCCTGTTCTGTTTCCAAAGCCGCTGTCAGCTTCATAAAACGCTGCTCCGTCAATATGCCTTTTGACTTGTCGGTATAAAGGCTGAAAAACATATCATCAATCTCTTTATTTCTTGCCTCTATCTGTGCCAGTTCCTTTTTGATTTCTGAAATATCAGCAAGATAGCGGTGTTCCATGCGTCTGCTCAACCGCTGGTAGAACATATCAGCGTCTTTCAGTGCCATAGCGGACAGCTCCTGAATATCATTCAAAACAAGGTTATACAAATCCCTTGCTTCTATTTTGTGGCTGGTGCAGGCATTTTTCCCTAACCGATTGTAGGTCTGGCAGATATAATAGGCTTTGTCAATGGGTTCCCGTTCTTCCCCCGTAAACCGGTTTTTTCCGGTTCTTCCCACTTTTTCATAACGCACCTGCATGGATTTCCCACAGGTGGCACAGTAGACAATGCCATGAAAAAGATTGTAAAACGGACAATTATTGCCCTGCATGACCGGCGGTCTGCGGTCAATGATTTCCTGTACCCGTTCCCACTCCTGCGGTGAGATGATTGCTTCATGGCAGTTATCAATCACTTCCCAATCCTCTCTGGCAATAATGTCATAAGTGTTGGAACGGATACCTTTCTGGTGTGTTCGGCAGACTAAATGGGAGCCTTTGTAGAACGGGTTCCGCAGGATATGGTTAATTCTTGAACTGCCCCACGAATAGTAATTCACATCACAGTTCGTACCGCTTTTTACTCTTGTGATAGGGATTTTTTCTTCCATAAGCCGTTTTGCAATCCGCATACACCCCAGTCCGTCAAGGGCAAGGTCATAGATATGCCGGATAACCGGGGCGGTTTCCGGGTCTATAATCAGATGACCGTTATCCTCCGGGTCACGCATCAGACCAAGCGGCGGCTGTCCTCCCCCAAATTTCCCCTGTCTGGAGCGTGTCATACGCCCCGCCAGCACTTTCTTTGAAATGTCCCGGCTGTACATGTCATTCAGGATATTTTTAAACGGAGTGATGTCCATTTCCTGCCTTGTCAGGCTGTCCACGCCATCTGTAATTGCGATATACCTTACTTTGTGTTTTGGGAAAAAGATTTCGATATAACTGCCGGCTTCAATATAATTCCTGCCAAGCCTTGAAAGGTCTTTGGTAATGACACAGCCGATTTTCCCGGCTTCAATGTCAGTTATCATCCGCTGGAAAGAGGGGCGGTTGAAGTTCCTCCCCGTATAACCGTCATCCACGTAATATTCATACTGGAACATCCCGTTTTTTTCAGCATATTCAGTAAGCATAAGTTTCTGGTTGCTGATACTCATGCTCTCGGTGTTCCCGCCATCCTCAAGGGACAGCCTGCAATAAAGGGCAGTTATTTTCTGATTTGGTTTTGATTTCCTGTTCATAGTGTTCTCCTTCTATGAACAGGGACATGACACTATTATAATACCATGCCCCTGCCCGTATTTCAACCTTTTTATGACGCTTTTTTATCCAGCCATTCTTCAAACTGTCTACATGTCTGCTTTTCAATCAGATGTTCAAAGGCTTCTTTCATGGTCTGCTTTCCGGCAAACTCACGCACCACAATAAACTGCACCTTATTGTTTCCTGTACTGTCTTTCTTCTTTTTTTCTGCCATAGGCATTTCCTCCCGAAAAAATATGCCCGACAAGGAAGAAGCTGCAACGAAGTCCGGCAACGGACGTAAAAAAATGCAGATTCCTGTTTTGTCAGGCAGTTATGGTTGTATCTGTTCCTGTTTTCTTTTTTTATTATTATTTGGTTGTTATGGTTGCCGGTACAGCAAATACCTTGCAAAATCAAGGAAATTTCCCCGACAACATGCCCTGCAACGAAGCATGAACCAGACCTGCAACCCGTTCCTATTTTTCAAAGACAAGCTCCATCTGACGGGCTTCTTCCTCTGTCAGTTCCGTAAAACCCTCTGTTCCATTCCCAAGCAGATTGTCAGTGCCGGTTGCACGTTCCCAGCCTTTCTGTCTGCCATATCCGGGAAAGCGTCTGGGATTCTTAAATGCCTGCCAGCCGGAAACAGAGTGGTTCATAATATCGTTGATTTCCCGGATTTCCCATTGCTTCGGTTCTTCAAAGGCATGGTTCAGAGCTTCTTTGTAAAGCTGTTTGGAGCAGACCATATTTCCCTTAAAATCATCCAGAAATTCCTGTATCATGCCAGCCTTTGTATCCTCTGGCATAAAAACAGCCTGATATTCTTTCAGATAGTCCTGCATGGCAGGGGAAAAAGAAAGGGAATAGTCCCCTCTCCGGTAAATATTCATTGCTTCCGCCCACATCTGCCCAATATATTCCCTTGAACCGGCTTCATCCGCAAGGATATGAACCTCTGCCTTGTCCGGCTCCACCATGACCGGCAGGAAACGCCGATTCCCGGTTCGGTCAAGAGGGAGAAAGTCTATGGTGTTGGATGTTCCCCCAAACACGCACTGACGCATACGGTCAGCCGGGTGCGTATCATAGGGAACTTTATAGACTTCCTTTGACCGGCTCAGAAAAGATTTGATTTCCTCTATGCTCTTTGCATTGGCGGTAGCAAGCATTTCCGACATTTCAATAATCCAGTGCCCCTGCAATTTGCGGTAAACATTGTCATCATCCAGCTTCTTCAAATCATCTGTAAACCAGTCATCTTTGGCTGCAAGCAGACGGAAAAAGGTGGATTTTCCGGCACCCTGACCGCCCACCAGACAGAGCATGACCTCAAATTTACATCCCGGCTCAAATACCCGGCGGATTGCACCCAGCATGAAAAGCCGCAAGGCTTCCCGACAGTAACCGCTTTCTTCCGCACCAAGAAAATGGGAAAGGGCGTGACTGATACGTTCTTTCCCGTCCCAGCAGAGGGAATTTAAGTAATCCCTTACCGGGTGGTAGCGGTTCTGGTCGGCGGTCAGCCGGATTGCCTTCTGGATATTTTTCTCACTGGTAAGACCGTAATTCTTTTCCAGATAGTACATGAAATAACATATATCAGTGTCCGTAAGGGCAGGGGAGTTCTTTACCCACCACAGTGGCTTTCCAACGTCCACACGCTCTGTCAGCAGGTTGTAGCGGACTGCATGGGACAATACCGGGTCATACTGAAAGACCGTCAGGCAGTTCCCAATCGTATTCTTCACATTCCCTTTATCGTTCAGCTCCAGCATATCCCGGACTTCTGCCACGCTCCCTGCCGGTTCGGTGTTCCCTGATGTCGGTAACATTGTTTCTTCCCCGGTTTCTGTTGATTTCTGATAATCGTTCTCCAAGTTTTCTGACCTCCTTTCCATGCTCCCGTACAATCCATTCTTTTTCTTCCGTATCCCCAAAGAGAAATATATCCAGAAGATACTCCACATAAGAAGTCCGCTGCAATGCTTCCACAAACAACGGATTCCATTCGGTATCTTCCGGCTTCGGAGCATATCTTTTTTTCCATTCATACAGGGAATGGAGATAGTCGCACAACACCCGGCAACAGTCCCTCTCTTCCTGTCTGGACTGCTTTTTCTGTGCCAGTTTTAGCTTTGCCCGGACAGATTCTTTCAGGGACGCTCTGCCTCTGCTGTCATAAGTGATGAAAAAATCATCTGCCAGTTTTTCAGCCGCTTCTTTCAAGCCAAGTCCGAACAGCCGGGCGGTAAAATCAATCACATCCCCGTCTGCTCCGCAGCCAAAGCAGTGAAAACGCTTATCCAGTTTCATGCTGGGATTTTTGTCATTGTGGAATGGACAGACCGCCATCCCATTTCTTCTGACCTTTATTCCGTAATGCTCCGCAGCCTGCCTTGTCGTGGCAGACTGCTTTACTGCTTCAAACACATTCAAATCAATACCTCCAAAATAAAAAGGCACTCATCATTCTCAATCGAAAATGGCAAGTGCCTGTTAAAGTTCCATATCCTGTTTTCTGTGTGGCAGCGTATTTCTCCTTTCCGCTTCAAGCCGGGCAATATCAGCCTGATTTTTATGCAGTTTATCAAGGATAGACGTTCTGGCTTTTTCCTTAATCTGCTCTGTATTTGCTTTCCTGACTTCCGGCTTCATCAGCGTAGCCTTAACCGCTGCCATTGCTGTCTGCATGGCTTTTGTGATTTTTGTAACCACACCGTCCAGACGGGCGGCAGCATATTCCCTTTCTTTTTGGGAAGCCTTACGCTCCGGGGAGAGTACCCATGCTTTGGACTGCTCCACCATTTTAATGTCCTGCCTGTGCGTTTCCACCCGGACAGTATCACTCACAACCTCCACCGCCTTATCATAGGCAATTTCGGAAACATCATCAATAAGGGATTCCACATCATCAATCTTCAAGGTCAATGCTTCCAGCTTTCCTTCTTTCTCCTGAATCGCTGCGTCCTGTTTTTCAATCCGGCTTTGCTGGAACTGCAACGCTTTTCGCTGCTGATACATCATATCGCTCTGTGATTGAATGGATTGTTTCTGGCTTTGAATAAGCGTTTTCTGGGACTCAATCTGACCGGACTGTTTCGCCATTTCTTCCTTTTGTTTCGCTAAGATGAAGTCCTGCTTTTCCAGATATTTGCGACCGCCGTATTCCGGTTCTTCCTCCAGATGAAGCCCATGCTTTTTACAAATATCAAAGAGCATAGTCCGGCAGGCAGCGTCAAAAGTCATTTTCCTGTTATTGTACCGGCTTGATTTTTTGTCCGGCTCCGGCAGTTCAAAGCCGAGGGCTTCCAGAGCCTTTTCCTGCTGTGGGCAAAGCTCCCCATACTGATTTTCACAGTCAAAAACATGGCGTTCATGGATATGGGGCGTACTTTCATCAATGTGCAGCGCCCAGTCCAGAATGTGGACATGGGAGCCGAAGCGTTGTTCAAATTCTGCAAAAAATTCCGTTGCAATCAGAAAGAGCGTTTCTGCTGGGGCGTGTTCCTCTATTTTCCCAATTTGCAGTAAACTTTCCTCTGGGCAGGTCTTTTTATTTTTAAGGATTTCGTCTGTTGTGCGGTTCCGTTCTGTGTGTCGGTTCTTTTCGTTCCGGGCGTTCTGCCCGATTGTATAATCCGTATAGCGGTTGCGGTAATAAAGCTGTTCGACTTCCTCAAAAGTGGAAGCCATTTCGATTTCATCACTGTTCTTTTCTGCAAGCCGGCGGTACCCGTTATAGCAGTCCCAATAGACATTTCTTTCCGCCCGTTCCCCGTCAATGTGTTCGCTGTGGCTCACATCAAAACTGCGGTCATTGTGCTTCGGATTGTAAACGCCATGCTTCCCGGCACGCCCGTTGTGTTTTGTCAATTTCAAACTGTTTCCCTCCGTTTCTTCAAGATTTTCCCCACAAGGGGAATGGCAGCGAAGCTGCATTTTGCTGTGCTTTTGCGTCAGGTAATAACCCAGTATGGAGTGTCGCAGGCAACACTCCTCTGGGCAAGGCTGCCGCCCTTGACCCGCACAGGGATGTTGCACTCCCTGTACCCTTGCACAAAGGGCTTGCCGCCCTCTGTACTCCCGCCCGAAGAAGCCGAACCTCGTAATTTTCCCGGTCGCTCGTTTTCCGCTTCTTCGATTTTTTCAGAACCTTCCGCTGGAAACTTCCGAAAAAAACAGACCGCTTTACTTTCCAGTAAAATGGTCTGTTTAAAAAGTTTACAAATATTCATTTACAAAGCATATCCTGTCATATGCTAAAGGATGAATTTATTTACTAATTTCATCAATGTCAAGAGAATATCCCATGACCTCTCCGACATCAGTAATTTTTCCTTTGACGATAACTGTATCTCCTATGGACATATCCATAATCGCAGTCTTTTGGTCATCATTTTTTATATAGCATTGAACACCCATAATTGCAAACTCATCATCGACAGGTGTAATAGAAATATATTTTCCACTGCTGTCAATTACGTTTAATCTTCCAGTCAACTCTACATATTGTTTCTCATATTTATCAGTTGCTTTCATAGCATTGGAGTTTAAATCATCCATAAGCTCAGAAACATTATAAGCGGTATAACTGATTTCTTCCTCTACTTCCTTTTGGCTTGAATCTTTGTTGTCCGCAACAGTATCATTTGTAGTTGTATTATTTTCCTTGCTTACAGTATTAGATGATTCATCTTTTCCCCCAGCACTGCCTATCGCTCCAATAACTATCAAAACTACAAGAACAATAAACCAAGGACGCTTATAAATTGGTTTTTTGTTTTTGCCCCCACATTTTGGACATACTTTTGCTCCTGTCGCAATTTCCTCGCCACAGTGTTTACATGTGACTAATTTAGGTTGCTTTGCCATTTTAGAAATTCCTCCTTAGATAAAGTGTACTTTTTCGATTTACTGCTCATTTAACCGATTGTATATAATTATACCAAAAATCTGCGAAAAAGCAAGAAATTTTGATGAAAAATCATTCTTCAAATTAGTTGCGAAAAAGTACACTTTTCCGATTTATCGTATCTCCCCGAAAACCTAATCTTTTCCGAATTTCTTAGCCTTGTCATGAAACGTGCTTTCCGCCATGTTACAGGCTTTGGCGGCTTCTTTTTGTGTCAGTTTCTTATTTTTCCATGCCTTATGAACTTCATAGAAATTATCCGGCAATGGTTTTGGCGGTCTGCCGAATTTTACACCCCTTGCTTTTGCCGCCGCAATGCCCTCTGCCTGCCTTTGCCTGATGTTAAGGCGTTCATTCTCTGCCACATAGGATAGTAATGCCAGCACAATATCACTGATGAACGTTCCAAGCAGATTTTTCTCACGTCTGGTATCAAGCAGCGGCATATCAATCACAACAATATCTGCTCCCTTTTCCTTTGTGATAATACGCCACTGCTCATTCAAATCTGCGTAATTCCTGCCTAAACGGTCAATGGACTTTACAAACAGAACCGTATTTCCGTTCAGTTTCCGCAGCAACTTCTTATATTGTGGTCTGTCAAAATTTTTACCCGACAGCTTATCCATATAAATATTTTCCTTTGGTACACCCATTTCAAGAAGTGCAATCCGCTGTCTGTCCTCATTCTGTTCCCGGCTGCTGACACGCATATAGCCGAGATATTTCTTATCTTCCATGCAATCCTCCCGTTTTTTCTGTAAAACAAAAGTGCCCCATGCACTCCGACACAGGACACTTTCCAGAATGCCATGCACTCTGCAATATATTTTTTTGCTTCCCTGCAACGCTCAAAAGTACTATTTCACTGTACCCCTTATCTTTGTACCCTGCTTACAGGAAACGGTCAAAACATCAAGTCTGCACCCGATGTTTTAACCGTAAACCGCCCCGAAATCATGCTGTTTTTCTGTCCCCTGTCTGCAATGCCTGAAAACCATGCTGTTTCGCATATTCCCTTGCCGCTGTCCGGCGTTCCTCACTGTAAGGCGGTATCAGGCGGATAGACAGCCTTGACTTGTCCATGACATAAGTGACACCACCCTCCAAATTCTGACACTTCAACCGACACAGAGCAGGGTATTTTCTGCTATACTCCGCAAGCCTGCGTTTTAGGTCGGCATTATGTGTGTAAATGGTGGCTTCACTTTCTTTCTCATTGAAATTCACAATCGTTTCTTTCTCGTATTTAGACAGCTTTCCCATATAAATCCTCCCAATCTGTGCTTCTTTCCACAATGCGGATATACTTCTTTGCTTCAAAATATCTTTCCATTTCCAAGCGGAGATGACGGTAAAAGCAGGGATACCATTCTCCAACACTTTTGCTGTCCAGCTTTCTTGCCAGACACAGCACCCGACGTTTTACCTTTGTGTCCACTGTCAGGGCGGTAATCCATTTCAACCGGTGTATCGTGTTCTCAAGGTTTCCGCACCCGAAAGCGTATAAGATTTTCTTTTCTTCCATGTTTAACTTCATGTTCCTACCTCCATAAATTGTTTTTTTATTTCTGCCGTTTTACCTGCAATCCGTTCCTGCCCGGAATTATCCCAGCGTTTCTCGTTCCTTTGGTATGCTCCTGTCATGGCACTACTTCCCCGGGAACGGTATCACTTGCAGCCGGTCATTCTGTTTTCAATGTCCCTGTGATATTGAAATCTTAACAAAATAAACCGGCTTCCCCCGTATGTCCGAAAGGTCAGAAAAAATCCAAAAAAACGGAAATTTCCACGTTTTCGGAAATGCTCTGTGTTATAATGAATCTGACGCTGTTTTGGGAGGAGATAAGTGATGTATATTAAATTAACGCTTCAGGAAAAATTAAAGGATGAAAGAACCAGCCGCCACATGACACTTGCGGAACTTGAAAAAGCGACCGGCATAGCAAAAGCCACTCTGGGAAAATATGAATCCGACAACTGCACCGATATAAGTCCATTTAATCTGGCAAAACTGGCAGAATATTATGGTCTGTCTATGGATTACCTCATGGGGCTAACTGAAAATAAAAATCATCCAAACACTTCCCTGTATGAGCTGCATTTGGATGATTCCACAGTTGATTTATTAAAAAGCGGTGCAATGAACAACCGGCTTCTTTGTGAGCTTGTCTGCCACCCCGGATTTCTGCGTCTGATGACGGATATAGAAATCTGCATTGACCGGATTGCCGATATGCGTGTCCAAGACATGAATTTACTTCTGGAAAAAGCAAGGCAGTCCGTCATGGAACAGCACCAGACACCAGAAAATGACCTTTATATGCGTACTTTGGAGCTGGGGCAGGTCAGCGAGGAGATGTTTTTCAGTCATGTTATCCATGATGACCTTGACCGGATTGTAAAAGACCTCCGCACCCGGCATGAATCCGACAGGACAACTGCCGAACCGGAAACACCCGCAGCGGATTTTGCCAGAAATATTCCCGTAATACTGCTGGACGCCCTCATGCACAAAGGAACAGCCGACGAAAAGCGGGCGTTTACTATCTGTCGGGTATTCGGAATTGATTATATGAACCTCCCGGAAGATGACCGTATCGCCCTTGCACGTGTATTCAAAAAATCCCCCGTACTTCCGGCAGTCACCAGCCAGCGTGGGAAATCAAAGCTGTTGTCCCTGTTCGGAAAGAAAAAACCGAAAGAATGACACAAAAAAGCTACTGTTTCCGCCAAAGCGGTTCGTAGCTCTTTTGTAAGATTATTATATTTCCCATTCAATTTTCCGGCTGTAGAGCTGTTTTTTTACAAATAAAACCGCCATCCTTATACATAGACCAGTTCCGCATAAATAATTTCTTCTGCCCGGTTGCGGATGTTATTGCAACGCTGCACCCACTCCATTTGATTTGCTGCTTTCAGTTCTTCCGTCACACCCTCGGCAGCTTTCATCTGTTCCATGATAGTGTCAAGCCTTTCCTGTGCCTGTTCATTCAGGTCAGCAAGATACGTCCAGAGTTCCCCGGTCAGGATAAGATTGCTGTACCGGGCAGAGTGGCATTCTTTCAGATAAGTCCTGTGCAGGCTTCCGTATTTCCCGATAGGGCGGTTTTCCTCCGGCAGTTTCAGGTCAGGGATATAGTAATCTCCGACAAGGATATAATCAATGCCATTTTCGTGTATCCGTTTTGGTAATTGTTCCATTTTCAGACCTCCTGTATTCAATTTTTATCAGAATCCAGTTGGTCATGTCCCTGTTCATGTGAAATTCAAGGCAACTGAACTCTTCACAAACAAGTATGGCATATCCCTGTCACGGTTTAGCATCTTCTCCAGCTCTGCTGTATCCAGTTCCCCCTCTCCATCTGCGGTCTTCGCTCTCCAGTCCAGTGAAAATGTCAGCGACATGGAAGTATCCATCTTTCGCATGAGGGCAGACATATCCTGAATCCATTTCCTGCTTTCTGCAATACGAACATTTAACTTTCTGCTGAGCGTATCCGACAGGATATTCTCAAACAGCTCTCTGTCCTTCTGGCGAATCAACAGTTCGGTTTCATCAATCCTCTCTTTGATTACCTGATAAAATTCTTCAAAATACAGCTTCCGCCCCTGCATATAAGAAACTATCCTGTGACGTTTGCGCAGCACCATCGCATCGGTTGTGCCTTCTGCGAAACAATCTTCCATAAATGTTCCGTAAATTGCCAGATTTCCCATATGCGCATGGAAAATCTTATCCAGATTCGACACAATCTCTGCAACAGACCTATTTCTGTCCGCTTCTCTGATTACCGTTTTTGCCTGTTCCGCTGCCTCTGGTATTGTTTTGTTTTCTCTGGCAAATACAAGCCCCAGGGATAATTCTTCATCAAAATATTTCCTGAGCAGGGCTTCCTTCTCCATCTTTTCCGTTACGCTGTTTTTCTGTGTCTCAATCCCGGGCTCCAGTCTTTTCACAGTGTCTGCCCATACTGCCTGTTTTTTACCTAATTCCGTTTCTTCCTTATCTTTTGAATCCAGCTCATCCCGGATTAGTTTCAACCGCTCCGCCCTTTCTCTATTCTCAGGCGCATTCAGAAATTCTTCCAGTTTCTCTATCTGCAGCTTCTGCTCCTGTATTTCCTGCTCTGCCCTTTTTTTATGGATATCTTCTTTATCGATTGCCTCCTCCTCTTTCTCAATCAACTGCTTGTGCATATCTTTATTGCCTTGCTCGGTCAAAAAGCGCATTCCAGCTACCTGAAAGGATTCTAACCGATGCCCATACTCATAGAGCGCTTCCAGTATCTCCTCATAACTCTCAATGTTTCTTTCATAGGGCAGCTCCCGGCATCTGGTTATGATTCGCTGTGCGGACTGCTTTTTTAAAATTTCACAGTTTTCTTTTTCTTTCTGTTTCTTCCTGCATTCCTCACTGTACTTTTCAAACGTCCAGTTTAGATTCCTCTTCATCGCAATGGCCTCGTCCAACTCGTCAAATACAGGCAATCCGTGAAATTCTTCCTGCAATATCCCAATTCTTTTCTTCACTCCGTTGATTTCTTGCTCCAACGCCTCCAGTTCCTGCTGCAAAAGCTGCAATTCTTCCGTTTTTCTTCTGATTTGTTCCTTCTTCTTTTCCCTTCGTATAGCTTCCCCTATATAACAGGCCTCCGTTTCAGGCCTGCTGTACCCTTCTAAGGCACCATGTCTGAAATAACCGTCGGGACGTAACACAATCTGGCAATCGTCTTCCTCCCCGATATTGGACAATATCCGCTCGGTCATCTTCCGCAGCTCCATATCTCCGGCAGCAGCTGCCAGTTTACTGTATCTCATTTTCCCGGAATCTTCCATGCAGAGAATCTTATCTGACCATTCTCCCAAAACCTTCATTGCACGCGTATGGTCTTTCTGTACCACTACCAGGGCATCTAAAAGCCCCGCATCCTCCAGCTGACATTCCAGCAAATCCCGGTCCTGCACAGAAGCATACTCTGTAAAATCCACGGCCTCATAAAAAGGCAGAAAAGAAATATGATTCTCTGTCAGCTTCTTCCTCGTCCTGCACAGGATTTCCCTGCGCACAGGCGTTATCTCCGGTACTTTTTCCAGTTCCTCCAATTCTTCCCTGCAGACTCTCAAGGAATCCGCCTGTTTTTCTTTCCGTACTTCCAGGGCGGAAAGCTCACTTCCCAACTTCCTGTTTTTCGTCTCCCATATGTTTCCGATGAGATTGCGTATGTTCCCATAATCCGGCATCCCCTGATATTTCTGGATATAGACTGCCATCTGTTCCAGTTCTTTTTGGGGCAGATAAAACTCCTGATTAAGCTGCTCCAGGTTATAATATGCCTCAATCAGGTCGTCCCTCAGCGCCTCCTCCATCGTTTCCGCATCGTTTACCTGCTGCCAGGCCTGCGCTTTCTTTTCCTCCAGGCTGCTGCACTCTTCCGACAGCCTGTCCCATTGTATCTGTATTTCCCTGAATTTTTTCAGCTCCTCCAATGCAGCTTCCACATTTTTACATAATTTTTCAATTTCACTTCTGATTTTCTTACATTCGTCATAGCCATCTGAATTCTTCCATAAGTTTACAATATGTTCATGCCCGGATAAACGGATAAGCTCCTGAAGTTCGTCCATCTCATTCACAAGCTGCTCTATCTCCATCTGATAAGCGTCAATATTCTTCTGTATCCCGCGTACTGCAGCGTCATACTCCCGTATTGCATTTCTGTGGCTCTCAATGCTTTGGCAATACATGGTAAGTTCCTTCCCGGCATCTTCCTGTCGGTTTCGGCATTGTCTTAATTTTTCATCCGCCTCCTCCAAATCTATTGTCCCGACAGCCTCCTTCTCCCGTTCCAGCAGACTTTTTTCCGCTTTGAGCTCCTCTGCTCTTTTGTAGGATTTCTCCAGTTTTTCCTTAGTCTCCTTCAGTTCCTCCATCTCTGCTTCCAGTTTTCCTCTGACAGCGTCAACCATTCTCTTTTCTCCCAGATACGCCACAGCTTTCTGTCCCAACATATACTGATTATACCTTACATACTCATTCCGTATAATCTGCAAATCTTTATATGCCCTTTTTAATCCATCCAGCTTATCCTGTATATCATCCATTTTTTCCATGGCATCCACCATAGCTCGCAAATCCTCATCGGACAAAGTCTGCAAAGAATCATTCAATATCTCATATACCTTTTTCGGCGTAAATTCTTTGGAAAGCTTGGGGGCCCGGACCTTTATGAGCAGCCGTATAAACTGTTCGTATTGTTCCAGCTTCGGAAAACCGAATATATGTTTATTTACAAAACGCATATAATCTTTCTGTGTTTCCGTAAACAGATTATTTTCTCCCAGTACCTTTTTCATTTCCTGCTTCGTATACGCGATTTTTATATTTCCCACTTCCCGGTACAGATTAAAATCATATCCGATTCTCCTTCCATCCAACACCACAAACCCCCAGAAGCCCATAGCTTTCCCCCTTTGAGCCTGTTGGCCGATTCCGATTGTCCGATAGCGGTTCCCCTTCTTAAACTCCAAATACAGATAGCCGGTGGCTTCCTCCTTCTCCCCGTCATTCAAAAAATAGTATTCCATTCTCCTGTCATTGGAGCCAAAAGGATCCAGCCGGCTTGGAGTCCTGTCTCCATCCAGTATAAAAGGAATAAAACTTTGCGTTGTAATCGATTTTCCTGAACCATTCTGCCCGCGCAGAAGCAACTTACCGTCTGCAAAAGAAAATACTTCATCGTCGTACAGCCAGAAATTCACAAATCCTATTCGGTTCATATGCCAACGCTCACTCATCTGTTCTTCTCCTTTGCATCAAACTCTGCCGGATAACTCCCGATAATTTTCCCTGACGCCGGAAAGATAACAAATTCCTCGCCACACTCGTCAATCATCATCCATGATTTCATATAAGAAATAACCGCTGCCAACAGTTTTGCGTCTTCCATCTCCCTGTATTCCTTGCTCCATGCCAGTCTGTACTTATCACGGCAATGATAAATTTCTTTCTGAAACTCTTTTGTTGAAACCACAATACACCCGTCATACCGCTCTTTCCAAACGCCCTCGTCCGCTTTTTCCCTGATTAGTCCGCACAAAAGTAAAACAAGTTCCGGAAGCATAGCCTCTCTTGGATGCCTTTCCCCAAAGGATTCCTCTTCATCCAACACCAGAAAGGCAGCGTTTTTATGGATATGAAGCTGTCCTCCCAAATATTCACTGAAATTTTTCTGTATCCACTGCCTCTGGTTTTTCAAATAGATACTGTCCGGGTTATCGGACTGGCTCCAGTAAAGGGCAGGAGCCGCAGCTATCTGCCTGTATACACGATTAATCCTGTAATGCCCCCTGTCCGCTTCGCCTTCCTGATTCTGCTGCTTTTCAAAGTCCTCCCATGACTGGAAACCAGCTATGCTATACGCAAAATTTACCGCCATGTATCTGGAAAGCCCTGTGTTCTCATATAAGATTTCCTGTCCAATGCTGCTGCCAATATTATCGCTGCTCCCTTCATATGCTTCTAACAGCCTCATGTTCTCACAAAACTGCAGCACTCTTACGAGAGACTTCCTCTGTGTAAAAGAAGTCCAGTCTACATCCATCACATCTTTTAGCTGCAACTCCAGCATATCTACCAATTCAGATAACAAAAATTGTTCCTGTTCTTCCTTATCTTCCAGAAATATTAAGACAGCACAAAAAAGACAGTAATCCCTGCTCTCCGTAAAGTCTGTAATGCCCATATAGCCTTCCGCACGGGCAGGGATTTTCTCCACCTTCAATATCTGTTCATTATTAATCACCGTCCAGCCCAACTGTTCCCGGAAAAATTTCTGACATTTCGTCAGTTCTCTGCGAACCTTCACATATAATTCTTTATTTTTCTTTTTGTCAATCCAACAATTCTCTATTAATGCCCTTACCGCTTCCATTTTCCTAATCCTCAAACTGAAATATATATCTGGGCATCACCAGTTTCCCATCCTCACATTTCAGCGTGTGGCTCCCCTCCTGTTGTATTAAACGAAATGCCTGCCCATACTCGGTACGTCCGTTTTTAGAAACAGTCAGATTCGCCTGTGTAATCCATCGCAAAAGAGTATCCCTTGTATCCACAGAAATACATTCGTCAATCCGACTGATATCCAGTTGCTTGTCCTGAATATATTTCATAACCAGCTTTCTGTCTTCCTCCAGTTTTTTCAAATATTGATTACGCTGTGCGAGTTTCTCCAGCACTTTACTTTCAAACCCGGATTTATGTATTCTTGGTTTATAGGTTCTGGTATGGGGCTTTAATTCATATTCCGATGGCAGTTCATCAAAAACGCTGCTGTTTAAGCTATCCGTGGAACGCGGACAATTCACTTTAAAATGCCGCACATGCTGTATTCCGAATACATGTGCCGAAAGTTTATGTGCCGCTTCCACATTTTCGCACTGCGCAAACATCCGGATAAATTTTTTATAATCTTCCTTACGACTGATTCCCCAATTTTGTATCTGTACAATCAGCGCTGCATTTTGTATGATTTTCCGTATTACTTCATCTGTAATATCCATTACTTTCTGACTTTCGCTTGGGTGCTTATCAGTCGAAATAAACCAATCTGACAGACTCTTCCATTTTCCGTAAATGTTTTCTCTTATCGCATTCTCCCTTAAATCCTGAATTTCCGAATCCGGATGCGGAATTGCCAGCTCACTCTCAATAACTCTCTCCAATACCCCATCCACCCTCTGCCGGGGCAATTTCTTAATTATATTTTCGATGCGTATGGATTTATTCTGAAGCTGCTTCACAAACTCCTGTAAATAAGAAATAAATCTGTCTTTATGTATGACAAATTCAATAGATTTAAGAACCTTATCTGACTTGCCTGAATAGAATTCTCTCAAATAATCCTGATAATTCCGGTTTAACCGCTTAAAATCTTCCTGCAAATTGCTCCACCACTCATTTACAGCTTTCAGGTCCTGACGTTCTGTCTGCTCCATTTCATTTAAGGCATTTTCAATCCGCACAAAATAATTCATGGACAGATTGCCGCTGTCCATAAAAAGATTTTCAAGCTTTACCGTCATTCTCTCTATCTCTACTGCGTATTCCGACATTGTATAACGATACTGCTTATTTTTATATTCCGCGGTGATTTGCAAAACTAAATTCCACCCCTTCTTCTTTGACCATGGAAGTTATC
>CANSYK010000075.1 GCA_947651225.1 uncultured bacterium
GAAAACGAGGAAATTGACCTGCTTATTAGTTGAATGAACTTTTAACTGACCAGTATATAAAATCTTTACTATATAGGAAATTAAGATATAATGGTTACTGGTAACGGAATGAACAGTAACGATATAATTGTATCATAATAGATATGCAGACAGAGTATATAAAACTATTTTATGAAAGGGGATTAGCTCTATATGTTTGGAAGTGGAGGGGACACAGTGCAATGAAAGTACAGGTAGTGGAGGATGATTTATCTTTGAATCGGGGGATTGTACTGGCATTAAAGGAGGATGGGTTTTCTTTTGTGCAGTGCAATACGGTCAGGCAGGCAAGGGCTTCTTATGAGGCAGGCAGGCCGGCCGGCCGGATCTTATTATTTTAGATATTAACCTGCCAGATGGAAGTGGTTATGACTATTTGAAATGGGTAAGGGAGAGGGAAAATACGGCAAATTATACACAGATTTTGGTTCTGACTGCCAATGATATGGAAATGGATGAGGTGATTTCCCTGTCTCTTGGTGCGGACGATTATATATCAAAACCTTTTAGCCTGGCGGTGCTCCGTGCCCGTGTAAAAAATTTGGGACAGAGGGTGACAAGGGAGACTCAGAAGAAAGAGCTGTATAAGACAGAGCAGTATCATTTTGATTTTGATGTACTGCATTTTGAATGTTGGGGAAGAGAGATTTCTCTTAGTGTTAATGAACAGAAACTTTTGAAATTGTTTATTCAAAATGAGGAACGGATTCTGACAAGGGAAATTTTAATGGAACGGCTTTGGGAGGAAGGTTCTGGGTATGTGGATGAAAATGCGTTGTCTGTTACGGTGAACCGTCTGCGCAGGAAGCTTGTTCAAAAGGGGGGAGGAGTCTCCAATCCAGACGGTATATGGCCAGGGGTATCTATGGACAAGACAGGGGGAAGGCGATGTTTCATAACAGGACATTGGATCATCTGGATAAGATGTTAAGCGATGCAATTAATGGTGAGTTTCAGGAAAGTGATTATGATGAAACGGAGCTTTCACGGTTAGAAACAAAATGGAAGCATTTTTTGTCGGCTTCCCAGTTATCAAAAAACCAGTTGGACAAGGCAAAGCGGAATATCGAAGGGCTGATTGCTGATATTGCCCATCAGACGAGGACGCCGATTGCAAATCTGAAGTTATATTCTGCTCTTTTGGAGGAATGTCTGCAGAAGAGGGAAGATGCGGTTTCGGATGAACAGAAGTTATTACAGGAAATGATTATGCAGACAGAGAAGTTGGAGTTTTTGGTTCAATCTTTAACAAAAATGTCCCGTTTAGAAAGCAATATCATTACAGTAAATCCGCAGTGCGAAAAAGTAGTCCCTTTTGTAAAGGAGACAATTTCTCTTATGGAAGCCGCTGCAAGGAAAAAGCAGCTTGTATGGGAGTTTGGGGCATCCAATGAAACCTGTACTGCCATGTTTGATTCCAAGTGGACAAGAGAGGCTTTGGAAAATATTCTGGATAATGCGGTGAAATACTCTTTTGAGAACAGTACAGTCAGGGTATTTATTGAAGAATATGGACTGTATGTGTCAATTTCTGTAAAAAATGAAGGGATTGGTATTTCCGAGAAGGAGAGTTCCAGGATTTTTGAGCGTTTTTACCGTTC
Organism: uncultured bacterium; assembly: GCA_947651225.1. GTDB lineage: Bacteria > Bacillota > Clostridia > Lachnospirales > Lachnospiraceae > Butyribacter. The sequence goes on from CANSYK010000075.1 coordinate 1,641, forward strand.
AGAAAAGGTTCTGCAAAAAGAAGGGGTAGGACTTGGGCTGTATCTTGCAAGGGAGATATTACAGCGGGAGAATGGTTATATTGAGGTGCGGTCAGTGGAAGGGAATGGAGCAGAATTTATACTTTATCTGTGGAAAGGGTAAGGAACTGTTAAGAAATAAATCTTCACATATTGCTTGCCGGAATCTCCATCTGCTATGTTGCCTTCAGTCGCCGTAGCCTACTACGCCTCCTTCCGCCGCCTTGCAGAAGAAAATCCCGGTCTGTGCAAAATGCAAAGTTATATTTAAAAGTTCCTAAGAAAGTGAATTCTTTCAGAGTTGTTAGATTTCTGAAAGAATGTGGAAAGTATTTTCCAGTATACTAAAAGACAGAACCGAAAGGGGCTGTCTTTTTTGAATCGAAATAGAGTACAAAATGGAGGGATTGTATGGTATTAAAAGCAGAAAACATTGTGAAACATTATGGGACAGAGGAAAATCTGGTAAAAGCTTTGGATGGCGTAAATCTTGAGGTAAAGAGAGGGGAATTTGCAGCGATTGTGGGAACAAGCGGAAGTGGAAAATCTACGCTTTTACATATGTTAGGCGGTCTGGACCGCCCGACTTCTGGAAAAGTGACTGTAGATGGCAAGGATCTTTCAACGTTAAAAGAGGACGCACTGTGTATTTTCAGAAGGAGAAAAATAGGCTTTGTATTTCAGAGCTTTAACCTGGTTCCGGTATTAAATGTGTATGAAAATATTGTATTGCCAATCCAGTTAGATGGCAATCAGGAGGACAGGGGTTTTATGGAACAGGTGATTTGTACCCTGGGATTACAGGACAAGTTAGAAAGTCTGCCAAGGCAGCTTTCCGGCGGCCAGCAGCAGAGGGTGGCAATTGCCCGTGCACTGGCGTCAAAGCCTGTAATTTTACTGGCAGACGAACCAACGGGAAATCTGGATTCCCGAACAAGCCAGGATGTGCTGGGACTTTTAAAGGTAACAGGAGAAAAATTCGGACAGACTATGGTAATGATTACACACAATGAGGCGATTGCACAGATGGCAGACAGGATTATCCGTATTGAGGATGGAAAGATCATGTGAAGCTGCAAAAGGCATCATAGAAATGAGGGTGACTATGAAAAAGGTAAATAATAAAGAAGTAATCTGACGGATTGCAGATAAAACAAGAAGAGCGGATAGGGGAAGGAATATTATTGCAGTTCTTGCGATAGCACTGACAACAGTATTGTTTACGGCGTTATTTACGATCAGCGGCAGTATCTTGAAAAAAACACAGGAGGAAACAATGCGTATGGTGGGGGCGAGTTCCCATGCAGAGTTAAAATATTTGACACAGGAGGAATACGATAAGGTCAAAAGCGACAAAAAACTGCGGGAGGTTTCCTGTCGTATTTTTTCGGGGATTCTGGCAAATGAGGAAATGGAAGGATTGAATACAGAGGTAAATTACTTTGAAGAACAAAATGCAAAGTGGAGCTTTGTCTATCCTTGTGAAGGGAGGATGCCAGAAAGGGAGGATGAAATTGTTACAAGTGATTTGGTATTAAAAAAGCTGGGGGCAGAGTGTAAAGTAGGTACAGAGGTAAATCTGAAAATAGAAGTCAATGGAAAGATTACAGAGAAAAAATTTACGCTGTCTGGCTACTATAAAGGTGATGTAGTATCCATGGCACAGATGGTAGCCGTATCAAAGGCATTTCAGGAGAAATATGCGCCAACACCAACGCTTTCTGCAATGGAAAATACAATTGATGTTTCTGGTTATGATGGAAGGATTTCGGCTGATTTTAATTTCCATACCAGTTTTGGGATTGAAAAACAGGCAAAGGCGCTTTGCAAGCGGCTTGGATTTCCAGAAACGGCAAACATTGGAGTGAATTGGGCATATTTGGGGCAGGGGGATACCGAAACAGCACTCTGGGTTATTTTACTGTTGGTTTTAATTCTCTTTTCCGGGTATCTGATTATTTATAATGTTTTTTCGATTAATGTGTATAAAGATATTTCCTATTACGGCCTGTTGAGAACAATTGGGACAACTGGGAAACAGCTTAAAATAATTGTCCGTAGACAGGCATATACTCTGGCTTTGGCTGGGATTCCGTCTGGTTTGGTTATAGGGACAATAATCAGTTCTGCAGTGCTTCCATTTATAATGCGGACTTATAATACAATAGATGGTATCACAAGCCGAATTGAGTTAAATGTATGGATTCTATTTGGCGCAGCGTTATTTTCCTTTATAACAGTATGTATTGGCTGCAGCAAACCCTGTAGGATTGCCTCCCGTGTTACGCCGATAGAAGCAATTCAGCATACAGAGGGGCAGTCGCAGGAAATTTTTCAGACGGATACAAAGAGAAAAAAGGGGAAGGCAGCAAAAAAGCGGCAGAAAAAGACAAAAAGGGTATCACCTGCTGCTCTTGCAGTTCAAAATGTTCAACGGAGTCGGTTAAAACGAAATATAGTTATTGCTTCCTTGTCCCTGTCGTTGATTTTGTTAAACAGTGTATATAGTTTAATTAGCGGTTTTGATATTGATACCTATGTTTCTCAGTTTATCGTTTGTGATTTTTCTGTTCAGGATATCTCTTTAGATGACACTTTTAAACAAGAGAAGGTTATGGATGGGATATCTGATGAATTTCTGGCCGCTTTAAAACAGCAGAAGGGAATTGCAGAAATGGGAAACATCTATGCCGCTGAAATTTTGCCATCATTTACAGAGGAACAGTGTGCGTTAATTGAAAAGCGAATTTTTGAAAATAAAGCGGCATTGGAATACATAACACCTTTTATACCTCCCTATGATGAAGAGGGGAAAGAAGTAAATCAAAAGGAATATATCAATGAAATAAAAGAGGAGAAGAGATTTGATGGAACAATTTATGGCATGAGCCAACTTTTAACGGAGAAGCTGGAAGAGGTAGAAGGGGATTTTGACTGGAATAAGTTTCATACAGGGGATTATGTAATTGCTACAAGGTTTTGGACTGATATCACAGTGTTTGAACCAGGGGAAACAGTGACGCTTCACAATGAAAAGGGAGAGGAGAAAGAATATGAAGTTCTGGCAGTGGCAAATATTCCATATGCCTGTGGAAAGCAATGGGCCTGTATGATGGAGTTTAATTTTATTCTGCCGGAAGAAGAATATATTGGTTTTATTGGAGATAGTCAGCCAATGCGGACTTTGTTTAATGTGGAGAAAGGTTCATGGGATAAAACGGATAAGTGGCTGGAAACATATTGTAAAGCGGTAAATCCAAAGCTAAATTGTAAATCCCGAAAAAACTATGAATCAGAATTTGATGAGTACACCCAGATGATTTTTATTGTTGGAGATGGTTTGGTGTTTGTGCTTGCCAGTATTGGAATTTTAAATTTCATCAATACCGTTCTTACTTCTATGTTATCACGAAAACAGGAATTTGCCATGATGGAAGCAGTTGGGATGTCACGAAAACAGTTAAAAAAGATGCTCTGTATGGAGGGCGGCTATTACGCTTTGTGTACAGTTCTGATTTCCCTGATAGCAGGTGCGCTGGCTAATATTACTGTAGTCAGAAGGCTTGGAGAAGAAATTATAAGCTATTCCTGGAAATTTACGATTACACCTGTTTTATGTTGTATACCAGTACTTTTGGTTATTGTGATTGTTGTTCCAATGCTGGGATTTCATGTAATGGCATATGAGAGTGTGGTAGAACGGATGAAGAAGAATTATTAAGCCCCGCTTGTTTTAATATAGCATGCTCCAGTCCTTTTTTCAGGTTTGTGCTATGATAACATCTCATAATATATGTGTCAACAATCAATACGTAATATTACGTATTGATTGTTTTTTTGTTTATTGGGTTGACAAATTTTATCATTAGACGTATACTCTAACTGTATTAATACAATTAACACAGTTGATACATGTATCGCATAAAGGAGGGGTGCTATATTGATTCATTTAGACTATCGGGATTCCCGGCCGATGTATGAGCAGATTAAAGACGGATTCCGGCGTCTGATTGTACAAGGGCTGATGGCAGAGGATGACAAGCTTCCATCGGTAAGGGAGTTAGCAAGTTCTCTTGCGATTAACCCTAATACAATACAGAGGGCGTACAGAGAATTGGAACGAGAGGGGTATGTGTACGCAGTTTCTGGAAAAGGAAGTTTTGTGGCAGGAGTTCCGAAAAAAGATTCTGCCCGGAAAAATGAGCTTTTGGAAAAGTTTGGACAGATTGTTGAAGAATTGATTTATTTGGGTGTTTCAGAAGAGGAGATGGGACAGGAAATGCAAAGAGTGAGAGGGAAAATTGTAACAGGAGAGGGAAAAGGAGGCGAAGAGGATGATACAGGGAAAGGAAGTCTGTAAAAAGTTTGGTCAATTTATGGCGTTAGACCATGTTTCTTTTCACATAAAAAAAGGAACAGTATATGGTCTGATTGGGCCAAATGGCGCTGGGAAATCAACGCTTTTACGTCATATTATGGGAATATTTCGTCCGGATTCCGGTGAAATCTTATGGGAAGGAGAACCGGTTTTTGAGAATATCAGAGCAAAGGAAAAGATGGTATTTATCCCAGATGATGTGTTTTACTTTAGGCAGGCCACCATTATTGACATGAGGAAGTATTATCAGGGAATATACCCTGGATTTGATTCTGAGCTGTTTGAAAAACTATGGGAATATTTTCCGCTTTTAGACAGAAAGACGCCAATCCGCCGTATGTCCAGGGGAATGCAAAAGCAGGCGGCATTTATGCTCGCAATCAGTATGCGCCCGGAATTTCTGGCTTTAGATGAACCGGTGGATGGTCTGGATCCGGTAATGCGCCGCTGTATATGGAGCATATTGATGAGCGAAGTGGAAAAGGAAAAAATGACGGTAATGGTTTCTTCTCATAACTTGAGAGAGTTGGAGGATGTCTGTGATCATATAGGAATTATTAATAAAGGAAAGATATTACTGGAGCATTCGATGGAGGAACTGCAGGAGGCGGTTACGAAAGTTCAGGTGGCGTTTGATGGCGAGCTGCCAGTGTTTAATGGAGAGCTTGCGATTGTCAAACATTCTGTACTGGGAAAAATGCATACGTTGATTATACGGGAAGAAAGTCAAAAGGTAACGGCGGTTTTGGAAAAATATCATCCTGTTTTTCTTGAGGTGCTTCCACTGAATCTGGAGGAAATATTTATTTATGAACTGGGAGGGGAAAATTATGCAGTCAGGGATAGTATTCTATAAGCTGGGAGGGAAAATTTATGAAGTCAAAATTATCATTCTGTAACCTGACAGTTATAAAAAAAGATATTGCCAGGTTTTGGCCGTTGTGGGCGGTAGAACTGTTTCTGTTGCAGTTGGGAAATGTTTACCTGTATTTTATGGTACAAAAGATACTACACAGTGACGAGCACTTTATTTATAATAAAACGGTTGATGCACAGCTTGTATTGTTTCGCATTCTAACAATTAATACAAATGTTGTCCTGGCTGTTGTTTCTTCAATAGCAGCGGCAGTTTTGGCCTTTGGCTATCTGAGCCGCAAAAAAGCATGCTATGCGGTACACAGTTTGCCAATCAGTAGAAAAACATTATTTGTCAGCCATTTTATGGCAGGGCTATTCATACTTATTGAACCATGTGTTTGTTCCTATCTTGTAACAGAGATAATCAATCTGGTTTTTGGACTGGGAATGGGGGCAAAGATTTTTGGGATGGCTCTTGAAATGTTGTTTATTGTATTCTTTTTTTACAGCATGGCATGTATGGTTGTTATGCTTAGTGGTAATGGAACAATGAGCGCTTTGATTTATGGAGTATTAAACATACTGGCTGTTGGAATCTCTCTGATGCTTACGGGAATTGTACATTTTATTACTTATGGGGCAGATAGTTCGGGCATTCATGAAGTGGTAAAAGGAGTAATTCACTTTACACCACTTTATTACTTTTCCATGGTAACTGATAATAGTACATTAAGGGATATCTATGACCGCCTTATCGGCAGGCGTTATGGGGGATCGGGAATAGACCTGGAAAAGGTAAGCCAACTGGCTGAATTTCCATGGAACGGTTTGGGGGCATGTGCTGTGTACCTTTTTCCGGCAGTGCTTTTTTGCATTGCAGCGTGGTTCTTATACAAAAAACGTCCATTAGAACATACAGGAGATACTATGCCATTTCCATGGTCGAAGTTTATATTTCGCATTGTGTTTTCCGTCAGCGGAGGAATGCTTTTTGTCATTTTTTTATCAGTGTTTGTCCTGCAGGTGGTTTTTGATGGAGGTAATTTGACGTATCGTGTGGTATTTCTGTTATATGTACTGATTTTAGCGGGGAGTTGTGCAGTATGCTATTTTATCAGTGAAATGATTTTGGCAAAGGAGTTTAATATCTGGAAAAAAGTTTCCTTTGTTCAGATGGGAGCTGCATGTGTGATTGCGTTGTTTCTGCTATTTTTTGCAAGAGAGTCTTATAAAAAAAGCAGTATTGTTTCTGCGCAGGATGTCAGGAGGATGGAGGTTTCCTTTTGCGGTATTACTTATTATTATAAGGAAGGAGAGGTGCCGGAGGAGTTAGGGGAACTTCAGAGAAAGATTATGGAGGCTGGGAACGAGGAGCGGTTTTATGGAGATTATTCGGAAGAAACATGTGCGGATGCTGTATTTACCTATACGACAAAGGATAACAGGGGAATTAGCAGAAATTATACATTTTCTGGTTATAATGAAGAAGTTCTTTCTGCGATAACCGATTTTTTTGAACGGCAGGAGGAGAAAGAGAAAAAGATGTTTCCAGAACCATGCAGCGGAGAAAATCTATTTGGCTATGGAATTATGGGTCTGGCTGACGATGAGGAAGGTGATGGAATTCTGACAGACAAGGAGAAACAGGTGGTTTTGGATGGCGTCATCGCAGATATTAAAGAAGGGAATATGGAGATTGCAGATTGGAGGCAGTATCGGAAAAATCAGGAGAATGAAAAAAGCCTTGTACTGAGCTTTGATTTGCAAGAGGAGAATATGATAGTGACACAGGAGCTTTTTATTAATGAAAATTGTATTCATACATTACAGGCATTAGGAACTGTGAATAATTAATTTAACCAACTTGCTTGCCTGCTTTTCCGATTGCTGCATCAAAAAGCTTCACAAAAGTATTCTCCGCAACTGGTTCATTTAATTTATTTGCAGTTCGGGCGATGGAACTGATTTTCGAGTGTGCTATCGGAGGAGAAGGCAAGCAATATTATAAGTTATTTTTGAAGAGTTCCTTAGCAACTAACTGTGCAGGAATGATTTACCAACTTGTTCCCATTGTATTCAAGTTTTAGGGAAAAGAATCCTTTCTGGTTTAAAAGATAGTCCAGAAAAATTTTGTCACCTTCCCAAAACTCTAAACTTAGGATCTGGTCTTTTGGAATCCAGCGTAAAATTCCTTCTTCGCAGGTATTCATCTGTTCTTCGGTAAGGGTTCCTTCAAAAGTATCCGCTGTATAAAGATGCATATATTCACAACCCCAGCCATCCGAGATAAAAGTAATGATTCCATGGAGTGTATAGGAGGTCAGGGTAAGCCCTGTTTCTTCCTTCACTTCCCGGAGCAGGCATTCTTCCGGGCTTTCGTTTTCTTCAAAATGGCCGCCTACGCCAATCCATTTTCCATGGTTGATGTCGTTACTTTTTGAAATACGGTGCATCATAAGATAGCAACCGTTTTGTTCAATATAACATAAGGTGGTCAGGTTGCTGGTATGTTCTTTTTTCAGTGATATCTCCTTTTATAAACATTAATAGACATAGGGGAATCTAAGAGATTTGTGTTTGTTCAATCAAAAAACAAAAAAGCCAAAGATTCGCAGATAAATCTACATCTCTGGCTTTTTTGTTTTGCGCACGGGTATTGTTTTTGCGCATGTTACAACCTTATCCGTAAATCCATATAACTTTTAAAATAAACTTTACACTTATCTATAAAAATTAGAATGATTCATGTATTGATTATAACTGACTAAGGAATTAGCCTACCTTCACTACGTTTGATGCCTGAGGTCCTTTTTCACCGTTTACAACATCGAACTCAACAGCTTCGCCTTCATCAAGGACTTTAAAGCCGTCCATCTGAAGTGCTGAAAAATGTACAAATACATCCTTGCCCGTTTCGTCGGATATGAACCCAAAACCTTTTTTTGCATTAAACCATTTAACTGTACCTTTCATTGTACTGCCTCCTAAAAAAGAAAAATATTTCGACGCTGTCTTGCTTAACGTCATAATTAATCTATCATATAAATGGTATGGTGTCAACGGAAATAACACTGGTTTTTGGCAAAATGGCGAAAACAGCCGTGAATAGTAATGCAATGGACACTGTCAAATATTTGGTGATTGACAATCAGGTAGACATATGTTACCATATCGTAGTAAACAATTGTATACTATATAAAAAGGAGGGTAGGGATGGAAGAACAGGAGAAAATAGGCTTGTCAAATGCGGAATGGCGTATTATGGATTTTTTATGGGATAAAAGTCCGGCAACGATTGCTGATATGGTACATTATTTTGATGGCATTACGAATTGGGATCGACATGTGATTATTATAATGTTGAAGCGCATGGAGGCAAAAGGCGCCGTTGCATGGCAGACGGTTGGAAGAGCAAAGCATTATTATCCTGTAATTGAGAGGGAGCAGTCTTGTGTACAGGAGACAAAAAACTTTTTAGAGCGTGTCTATAAGGGGAGTCTGGGGCTTATGCTTACTACAATGGTGAAGCAGGAAAAGATTGACAAAGGGGAACTGGAGGAGTTGCGCAGAATATTGAATGAAGGTGAGCAGAATGATTAAGGTGATTCTATCAACCAGTCTGATCTTTCTGGTGATTGTGATAATTCGTAAAGCATTCAGAGGAAAGGCTGGAAATGTGTTTTTGTATTCTTTGTGGCTGGTGTTTGCTGCAGGACTGGCAATTCCGATGTTTTCTTTTGTTTTGCAGAACATAACAGGACTGGATAAGGGGAGCATAAAAAGCCCGGTCAGTATTATGAATTTTGTGAAGATATCTGGCACAGATGCGGGAGAATCAATAGAGCCTGCAGGACAAAAAGAAAGCATTACGAAAAAAGAAGGGGAAAAGGGACAGGAAGAGAAAGCAGAAATAAATGTGAAACAGGCTGCCAGCCATAAAGTAGTAGCGGTAGAGGCGGGAAAACCTGTGAAATCTCGTGCATGGAGAGAAGTGTGGCACTCAAAGAGCGTTTTATTTATTCTCTGGGCAGTTGGGGCGGTCTCTATTTTACTAAGACAATTTTTTCTGGAAAAGGTATTTCGCAGGCAGCTTGCAGAAAACAGGGAGGAAGTAGTTTGTCAGGGGCAAAAGGTATATCAGACAAAAGGAATCAAAACACCATTATTATTTCGGAGCAGAGGATTGTCGTTAGATATTTATCTTCCTGAAACGATTGTGGAGAATGAAGTATTTGTAAGGCATGCTATTCTGCATGAAAATATTCACAAAAGGCATGGGGACGTCTGGTGGGGATATCTGAGGAATTTTCTGGTCGCTGTTTATTGGTTTAATCCGATTGTCTGGTTCGCAGCTATTTTGTCAAAAAGGGATTGTGAATATGCATGTGACAGTGCTGTTATGAAAGATATGACAAGAAAAGAGCGTATCTCTTATGGAAACAGCTTGCTTTCTTTGATACAGGTTGGAAAAAATAGGGATTTGTTTTGTACAGCAACTGCTATGAAAATTGGAAAATCGGAAATGGAGGTAAGGATTCGGATGATTAAGAGGGGAAAAAAGAGGAATATCTTTGTAACTGTTTTTATTTTGGCACTAGTATGTGTTGTTGGGGTGGCTGCATTTACCGATGCAATGGAGTCGGAAAAGGAGATTGCAAAGGAACAGCAGGCGGCTTCAAAACAGTCGGAGCCGATAAAGGAACAGCAGTTAACTTCAAAGCAGTCAGAAAAGAAAAAAACCCTTCTTGCACAGGAAGCAGAATATGAGATAACAGAACTATGGGGAGCGGATGTACCACGTATCTATTATGAAGATGAAACGACGATGATTTTTGCTGGTTATTTTGGACTTTTTGTCTATTCCAGACAAGAGGAGGAAATTGTGCAGTCGCTTAACTTAAAGGAAATTGGCTGTGATGCAACACAGGGGGATCATTACTGCGAGATTAATGTGTCAAGGGATGGCAAAACCGTCTATCTGCATGTTGTCAGGGAGGAAAAAATGTATCAATATTCTGTTGATACAAAGGAATTGCAGTATGTAGATTACAATTTACCAGATAAGTTGTATAACAGGGAGCAATGGGAAAAAGCAAATCAGAGCGGAATCAAGTGCAATGGTGGCCTGATAGGAGATTTGGTATACTGGTACGATGATGGAGATATTATGATCAAGTATCAGCCATTATTTTACAGGCCATATGGTTCCTGTGATTTCTTTAAGCCGGAGGATATCAAGGATTTAAGCGAGGTCTCGTTTTTTGCAAACGGAACAGAATATGTTATTACAGATGCGATAAAACTGCAATGGATAGAAAAGCATTTTTCTAATCCGGTAGAAAAAATACAAGGCGTTCCTGCATGTCCGTTTTACCATGTAATGTATTTGAAACGGAGGGACGGGGTTTGCGGCAAGATATTTCCAACAACAGACAGTTGTGCGGTGTATCAGGCTGGTAAGTCTTATTATGAATATAAAAAGGGTACTAACGACATGTTCTGGGAACTGTTTGGGATTGACGTAGAGGAAGTGTTTCACTAAGGAAGCAGCAGATATTTGAGGATATCTGCTGCTTTTCCGATGTATGGAAAACATTTCTAAAAAGGAAGCTGGTCATCCTCATACATAAAAAGATCTTCCAGTCTGGCTTCATACGCATTAAGCCTGCTATCAATGGATTTTTGCATTTTCTCATTACCAATCGTCTCAGCTAAAAGAGAAGCGGCTATAAAAAGAATATCATTTTCGTCTGTACATTCCGTATCCGGATGGATATATTTTTTAACAAGCTCTTTGGTAGAATCAAGAGAGACACTATTGTCAGAATTGTACCACTTTATCATAGCATGGATTAGTGCGGTTATGGCAAAAATATTGTCTGGGTAATCGTTGAGCCATTTCTGGCAGAATTCTACAGCTTCTTTTTGGCGGTTCAGTAAACTGAGGGCAGTTGATTTAGGAAAATAAATATCAGCAATGTTTGATTTGTCCCATTCAAATAATTCAAGCAATTCATCAACGGTGCGCAGAATGATTTCGTATTTTCCATATTCCTCCATGGTATCGAAATAGTCCTCCAAAAAGCTTTGGATATCGTGTTCAAAGTCGGTAATATCATCCAGTTCATAAAGTTTTTTAGGAAAATCAGGATTTTGTCTGCGGCCTTCTTTTACGATATCTTTTAAGGTAAGATATGCATTCTTCCAACAGGATTTGTTTGGATTCATACCAGCCATATCTTCCTCACATTGTTCAGTGAGTGCATCAAATTGTTTCCATTTTTTATTGTTCATTTTATACCTCCGATTATCTGAATCTGTGCATTTGTGTTATAACAACAGGTTTGCGGGAGTTTTTCTGAAAGTATTCTTATCATAACTTTTTCTGCAAGGGCTGTCAATTATAAAGATATTAATATCATGGAATTGTTGTTTTCGCATTACTATTCACATATTGGCCAAATTGGAGGATTTTTGGCATGTTTTATGCCAAAAGTACGAGTTTTGTGGCGCCATTTTGCATGAATTTTGCAAAATGTGTGCATACAGCGTTGAAAATATTAATAAAGTCTACCAATCAGATTCCTTTTATTGTATAATAAATTTGACGTATGGGATCACTTTTCTTTGAAATGATTATTTGAGCCAGGAAACGACAGTTTTACCATTATTTAAGCTGTTGAAGGAGACATGGAGGATAAAATGGGAAATGCAAAAGAGGCAGGTTTGTTAAATTTTTTGTTTACGGCAGAAGGTTTTTGTATGGATGACAGGGAAGATGTTCTTTCTGAAACGGCGCTTTCCTGGAAGCAGAAGTTTGAGGAAAACCGTTATCTGGCGCTGTATCATCTGGGGTTTGTAGAAAGGCCAAAAGAATTTGACAGGACGGGATGTTTTTTGTATCAGTTATCTGATGCATTTTTTCGTGTATTAACTGGTCAGCCGGATATTGAACTGACAAGAGAAAATGCTCAGGTGGAAGCAGAGGATGATGTGGCTGGGAGGCTGCTTGATTCTGTACCATTTACGCTTGGTTCCGAACATATTACCAGACAATGGATTGACAGTATGTTTGCAAAGTTAAATGCGATTTTTTCGGAAGAAATTCAGAAATTTGATGGTACAGTAGATATGTATCTGGCAGAAAAGAGCCAGCATTTAAAGGTGCCAGAGCGTATCTTTTTTCATTTGGTAGAGAATAAAAAAGAAGGGGATTATCCCTTTGCATTTCTTGCTACTTATGCAACCAAGGATGAGAATGGAAAGGTACACCATGTTCCTTTGCAATATGCATTGGCTGAATACAAGACAGAACGGAATAAGTTATTAGAATTGTTGTCTTGTTTAAACCGTGCGGCAGAGGTTTCTGAAATAATCGGAAGCTTTGTGGAAACAGGGGAAATGTTTCATCCGTTGCGGCTAACATCGGCTGAGGCATATCAGATATTAAAGGATATTCCGGTAATCGAAGAAACGGGGATTGTCTGCCGTATCCCAAACTGGTGGCGAAAAAATACATATGGTGTCAGTATGTCCATTAATTTAGGAGAGGAAAAACCGACATTTGTAGGCTTGGATTCCATTTTGAGGATGAGTCCGAAGCTTACCGTGGATGGTGTGCCATTGACACAAAAGGAAATCAGAGAGCTTCTGGCCCAGACGGAAGGACTTGCCTTCCTGAAAGGGAAATGGATAGAAGTTAATCATAAAAAGCTGCATCAGCTTTTGGATGAAATGCAGAATTATGAAGGGGAACTGACGCTTATGGATGCCCTTCGGATGGGGCTGGAAAGTGGAGAGGAAAAGCAAAATGCAGATGTAGGAATGGTTGTGACAAATGGGAAGTGGCTTTCAAAGCTATTACAGGATTTGAGGTCTCCCAATGCGATTCGCTCCGTGGCGTTGCCAAAAACCTTTCAGGCGCAGCTCCGTCCTTATCAGAAAACCGGTTTTACATGGTTAAATTATATGAATAAACTGGGGTTTGGCGCCTGTCTTGCGGATGATATGGGGCTGGGAAAGACGGTACAGGTTCTGGCATTTTTAGAAAAGATGCGTTCTGCAGACAAAGAGGCAAGGGCATTGCTGGTTGTTCCTGCATCTTTACTGGGAAACTGGCAAAAGGAGGCAGGAAAGTTTGCGCCCAAAATGTCTGTGTGTATTTTACATGGGAAATCAGCAAAAATCCTTGGGGAGGAGCTGGAAGCAGAAAATGCTTTTTTGACTATCACAACTTATGGCATGGCATCACGGATAAAAGAGTTAGAGGAGATTACATGGGACTGCCTGGTTTTGGATGAGGCACAGGCAATTAAGAATCCGCTGACGAAGCAGACAAAGCAGATTAAAAAGCTAAAGAGCAGGATGAAGGTTGCAATGACAGGAACGCCAATTGAAAACGATTTAACAAACCTGTGGTCTTTGTTTGATTTTTTAAACAAAGGGCTTCTTGGGGTTTCTACAGAGTTTCGGGAATACTGTAAAACTTTGTCACAGCATCCGGAAGGATATGCGAAACTGAAAAATATGATTGCCCCATTTATGCTGCGCAGGGTAAAGACAGATAAAAACATTATTTCTGATTTGCCAGATAAGATAGAGCAGGTAGATTATGTATCTGTTTCCAAAAAGCAAAAGGTTCTTTATCAGAAATATGTAAGAGAACTGGCAGAAAAGCTGGACGAGGCAGAAGGAATGGAGCGGCGGGGGATTGTTCTGGCTTCCCTTACAAAGTTAAAGCAAATCTGTAATCATCCTGACCAGTATTTAGGACAGGAGGCTTATGATGCGAAGGAGAGTGGGAAGTTCGAACTGCTCTGCAGCATTTGTGAAACCATATACGAAAAAAGGGAGCGTGTACTTGTTTTTACACAATTTAAAGAGATAACAGGATATTTAGACGATTATCTGGCAGGAATCTTCCATACAAGGGGATATGTCCTTCATGGCGGAACACCTGTAAAGACAAGAGACCGTATTGTGGAAGCATTTCAGGGAGAAAAATATGTTCCATATATTGTTTTGTCAGTGAAGGCAGGGGGAACCGGGCTGAATCTGACAAATGCCAGCCATGTGATTCATTTTGACCGTTGGTGGAATCCGGCTGTGGAAAACCAGGCGACAGACAGGGCATACCGGATTGGACAGAAAAATAATGTTATGGTGCATAAACTGGTCTGCAAGGGAACGATTGAAGAAAAAATAGACGAGATGATTTCTTCAAAAATGGAGCTGGCTAAAAACGTAATTGGTTCAGGCGGCGAAAATTGGATTACTGAAATGAGCAATGAAGAGCTTTTATCCATCATGAGCCTGGAATGAAATGGGGGAAGATATGAGTAGATATTGGGATAGTTTAACGAATTACAGTCAGCCGGAGACGGGAAAATTAAAGAAAAATGCAAGGGAAACAGTAAAAAGGGAAAGTGCCAAAGGAAAGACTATGGAGCCTGTTGTCATACAGGGGAGGAAGATTGTCAATAGTTGGTGGGGGAAGGCGTGGTGTGACAATCTGGAAAAATATGCAGATTATGAAAGCAGGATTGACAGGGGAAAGCGATATGTACGGACAGGGGCTGTGGTAGACTTAAAAATCCGAAAGGGAAAGGTTATGGCCAGAGTACAGGGAAGACGGAAGGCGCCCTATAAAATTGAGATACGGATTAGTCCGCTTTCTGAGGAGCGGTGCCAGTATGCTATTGGGCAGTGTGAGCGGAAAATAGAAAATCTGGAATTGCTTTTACAGGGGAAATTTCCAGAGGAATTGAAGGAGCTTTTTACCGGCAGTGAGGGGCTGTTTCCTTCGCCAAAGGAAATCAGTTTTAGCTGTAGCTGCCCTGATTGGGCGCTGATGTGTAAGCATGTGGCAGCGGTGCTTTATGGGATTGGCGCAAAATTTGATGAAAATCCACTGTTATTTTTTGAATTGCGTGGAATTGATGTAGGACGGTTTATTGATGTTGCCATAGAAAACAGGATAGAAAGTATGTTGAAGAATGCAGAGCGCCCAAGTGAAAGAATTATCCCTACGGATGACTGGGAAGGGATTTTTGGAATCAGGGGATAGTGCCATTTGTAAATGACAATAAAAGAAAAAGTAAGATATATAAGAAAACAGCCAAACCAGAAGATAGCATCTTTCGTTTGGCTGTTTATATGTATGCATTGTGCCTGGAGTGTGTTTGAAAAAAGCAATTTTCAAACCGGATACAACACTGGCTATTCCAGGGTAAACTGTCCAGTCAATTCATTTAAGTTGGTTGCCTGTGCGGAAAGCTCCTGGCTGGTAGCAGAGGTTTCTTCTGCGGCAGCAGAATTACTTTGTACAACACTGGCAATCTGCTCAATTCCTTTTTCTACTTCACGTAATGTACTCAATTGGGAATTAGAAGCTTCACTTGCATGTTTTGAAACATTGGAAAGAAAAGCAATGCCGGAAACGACCTCTTCCAGAACTTCTTTTGTTTTCTGTGTGGTTTCATTACCGGATTCAATTTCTTCCAGTGTATTTTGGATTAATGTTCTGGTTTTTACAGCAGACTGTGCACTGTCCGTTGCGAGTTTTCCAATTTGGTCAGCAACAACAGCAAATCCTTTTCCGGCTTCCCCTGCTCTGGCAGCTTCAATAGATGCATTCAGGGATAAGAGGTTTGTCTGTGCGGCAATATCTTCAATTTCTGCAATAATGTCTTCAATCTCTTTGGAGGCTGTGCTGATACGCTCCATTGCAGAAGTAAGGTTTTCGATTTCCCTGCTTCCCTGTTCTGCCTGTTCACGGTACGCCAGTCCTTCCTTATAAGCACGTTCTACCTCGTCTGCGCTTTCCTGTGCGGTTTCTGTAATGCTTTCAATGGTTGCCGTTAATTCCTGCACGGCGCCTGCCTGATCAGTTGCACCTTCTGCAAGTGCGGTTGCGCTTTCTGCTAACTGGCCTGCTCCGGCATCTACCTGAGAAGAGGCCTCTTCAATCTGCATCAGGGTTTCCTTCATTTTGCTTATAAAGTTTTCTAATGAGTTTTTTAATGAAGTAAATTCACCGACATACTGCTCTGGAATCTGGCTTTCTGCTGTGAAGTTACCATCGGAAATTGCGCCAAGGCCAAAATCAAGATCCTGCAGGATTGCTTTCAGGTTTGCCGCCATATTCTTTGTCACCAGTGCGACATCATTTACTTCATCCTTTGTTTCAAATTCCGGAAACTCAGAAGAGAGGTCGCCTGCTGCAAAGGTTTTCATGCGGTCTGAAACAGCGTTAAGTCCTGTAGAAATCTGTTTGGCGATTTTTTTCCCAATAGAAATGGAAAATAGCATAACAACTACAATAACCAGGACAATTACAATGATCAGAATGATAGACATAATACTTAAATTGGAATCCAGAGCATTTCCCTGCTCTACTTTTGTGATCATCAAATCAGCCAATAAAGCATAGGTAGCTTCATAGATAGGAGCAAGCTCATTTGCAGCCATATCCTGTGCTTCTGCGCTTTCCTCTGCATTTGTCGTATTGCCAATATTTAAGATCTGTTCTTCCAGAACCCAGTATTCATCAAGAGAATTAGAGATTTTTATATATTTCTCTTTTTCATCAGCAGTTGAAAGCCCTTTTTCAATATCTGCGAAATATCCAAGGCAGGCCTCCTTCTTCTGGTCGTGGGTTTCTATGGATTTTGCTACAATCTCTGCATCCGTGTAGCCGATAACAGCTCGTGTGGCACTTCGGGTATCTGCAAAGGTGGTCATCATTTTGCCGATATCACCTTGTGAGAAACCATAATTTCGCAGTGCATATGCATAGCGGTTTGCCGTAATCAATAATGCAACAAGACCAATGACAGCTGCAATTGCAGTCAGTATTGTTACCATTGCAAAAGATTTGACTAATCTTTTTTCGATTCGTTCGTTCTTAAACATATTTTTCAATCTCCTTCTTTTAGGGAGCGTGGTTGAAAATTCATTTTTACAGGCTGCCTTTCCGCTTTGTGCTAAAGGGGGCTATTCTAAACATCATGTGAAAAACCATCCGGCTATGCCGTCTGGCGCTACAAAACCAGCAGCATAAAGAAATTTTCAAGCATGCTCTAAAACGTTGTAAAATAAAAGATTCCCAAACTGATACCTGAAAACCTGCATAAGTTTGAAACATCTACTATATATTGTACACATTCTTGTGAAAATTGCAATAGAAAAGTACAAAAATGCATTACAAAATTATTAAGAATCACCAATAAAATTGACATGAAAATAGCAGGGAGGTATAATACATTTGACAGGCGCCAGATCATGTTTGAAAATTCATTTTCACAATCAGCACTCCTGCTGTGGCGAGGTTTTTTGGCCTGTACAATCAGAGAAACCGACAAGAATAGCCGTGAATAGGAACAAGAAATATGGGTTGTGAAGGCAGTCCGAAAGAAGAATCTGGTTCAGGTGAAGGGATAGGGGGAAAGTTTGAAAGTTCCTTTCAAACTACTTATTAATGCTTTCTCAATTTTGAGAGGGCATTCAAAATTGAGAAAGACGAGGTATAGAAATGGAAGAAACAATTCAGAAAATGATTCTTGAAGGAAAAACAGCACTCGGTATAGAATTTGGATCAACCAGGATCAAGGCAGTTCTGGTGGGGGAAGACAATATGCCGATTGCATCTGGGAAACACGAATGGGAAAACCAGCTTGTGAATAATATCTGGACATATAGCATGGAGGCGATTATGGACGGGATGCAGGCATGTTATGCTGACCTTGCAAAAAATGTGAAGGAAAAATATCAGACAGAGCTTACACAGGTTGGGGCACTTGGGATTAGCGCTATGATGCATGGGTATATGGCATTTGACAGCGAAGGGAAACTTCTGGTTCCGTTCAGGACATGGAGGAATACAATTACAGAAGAAGCTTCCGAAAAGCTGACGGAGTTATTTTCCTATCATATTCCGCAAAGATGGAGTATTGCACACTTGTACCAGGCAATATTGAATGGAGAAGAACATGTTGGGCAGATTTCTTATCTGACAACACTGGCTGGTTTTATCCACTGGAAGCTGACAGGACAAAAAGCGATGGGAGTCGGGGAAGCCTCAGGGATGTTCCCAATTGACATTCAGACAAAAGATTATGATGAAGGAATGGTACAGAAATTTGATGCACTAGTACAGGAGAAACAATTTGGCTGGAAGCTCCGTGGCATTATGCCAAATGTGATGCTGGCCGGAGAATGTGCAGGAACCCTGACGGAGGAAGGGGCAAAGCTTTTGGATGCCAGTGGGACGCTGCAGGCAGGTGCAAAGGTATGTCCTCCAGAAGGAGATGCAGGAACTGGGATGACTGCAACAAATAGTGTGGCAGTCCGTACGGGAAATATCTCTGCAGGTACATCTGTGTTTGCAATGATTGTGCTGGAGAAGGAGTTGTCTAAGGTATATAATGAACTGGATATGGTGACAACTCCGACCGGAAATCTCGTGGCTATGGTTCATTGCAATAACTGCACATCTGATATTAATGCATGGGTAAAGCTCTTTGATGAATTTGCAAAAAGCATTGGTGTAACATTGAAAACAGAGGAATTGTTTGGTCTTTTGTTTAAAAAGGCTCTGGAAGGGGATTTTGATTGTGGCGGCCTTTTGGCATATAATTATTTTTCTGGCGAGCATATTACTGGCTTTGAGGAAGGCAGGCCTTTGTTTGTACGGACGCCGGACAGCAAAATGAACCTTGCAAACTTTATGAGAGTACACCTTTTTACCGCTTTAGGTGCTTTAAAGACAGGGCTTGACATTTTGATTCATCAGGAAAAAGTTAAGGTTGATACCATTTTGGGGCATGGTGGCTTTTTCACACAAAAAGAAGTTGCCCAGAAAATTGTAGCTGCTGCTATGGACACGCCAGTATCTGTAATGAAAATGGCAAGTGAAGGCGGTGCATGGGGAATTGCGCTTCTGGCTTCTTATATGAATACAAAGAAGGACGGAGAATCTTTGGAAAGCTTTTTACAGGACAGGGTATTTGCGCAGGGCCAGGGAAGCGAAGTTGCACCAGAGAAAGAAGATGTGGAAGGCTTTAATGTATTTATCGGGCGGTATTTGAAAGGGCTTCCGATTGAGCGGGCTGCTGTAGAGAATTTGTAGAAGAAAAGAGGCATTTTATGTTAGAAGAATTGAAAAAGAAGGTATATGAGGCAAATATGCTTTTGCCAAAATACAATCTTGTAACGTTTACCTGGGGAAATGTCAGTGCGATTGACAGGGAACAGGGGATTTTTGCAATTAAGCCAAGTGGAGTAGAGTATGACAGGCTGGCGCCGGAAGATATGGTTCTTGTTGATTTGGAAGGGAATAAAGTAGAGGGGAAATTTAATCCTTCTTCAGATACCCCAACCCATGTAGAACTGTATAAGGCATTTGCGCAGGTTGGCGGAATTGTGCATACACATTCCTCTTATGCAACGAGCTGGGCACAGGCAGGAAGGGGGATTCCGTGTTATGGTACAACACATGCGGATTATATCTATGGGGAAGTACCTTGTGTGCGCTGTCTGACAAAGGAAGAGATAGACGAGGCATATGAAAAGAATACGGGTATCCTGATTGCTGATTATTATAAGAGTATGAAAAAAGACCCGGCAGCAGTTCCGGCAGTTCTTTGTAAAAACCATGGCCCTTTTGCATGGGGAAAAGATGCTTTAGAGGCGGTTCACAATGCAGTAGTATTGGAAGAGGTTGCGAAGATGGCATACCGCACAGAGTTGATAAATGTGGAAGTGAAGCCTGCACCACAGGAGCTGCAGGATAAGCATTATTACCGGAAACACGGGGAAAATGCTTACTATGGTCAGTAGGGAATGTGTAAAGAAATTTAAATTAAAATATAAGGCAGCTGGAACAGAAATTTTTTAGTTCCTGTTTCGGCTGTTTATTTTTGAAAAAAACCAGAAGGTGGGGTTGTCCTGGAGCGTGTTTGAAAATTGCTTTTTACAAGATGTGCTCCTCGCTTCAAACACGCTCTAGCTAAAACTAATTTCATAAGGTGTACCATGTGAAAGTAAAACACCATCTGTTAAATCAATGCGTAGAATGCATGTATTTTCATCGCTAAAATCATTGTGTCCGTTATCAATCCATGCTGTAAAAACATTCTTGAGTTTTTCGGCTATTTCCTGATTTTCAGCTTTTCCAAAGTAACCAAGGTTCATTCCCTTGCCATGCGCAGTAAACCATTCCCCACAAATAGCAACCGTAGAATTTTTCTCAATCTGTTTCATTTTATTAGAAAGTCCATGTGTAATAATGTAAAAAGAACCACTTTCATAATAGGCGTTTACATTTCGTACAAAAGGGAGGTTATTTTCTGTAGTTGCAGGGGCAATTACGCTGTCCTTTCTGAAACGCTCATTCATTATCCTTTCAGTTTTTGCTGTTAAAGTTTCCATAGTTATATAAGTTCCTTTCAAATCTTTGTTTGCCAGATATCACAACGTAACTATTCACGGTCAACTATTATTAATTTTTGTTTTCTGCAAACTCCCTTTTTATGCTACATTCAGGCTTAAAGATTCCCCCATTTTTGCAGTATTTTTTCGTTTCCACAACTTTTTAGTTCCATTTCAGTTCCAGTATGAATGGCATCTATTTACCATGGCAAGTTGGCTATAAAACAATATATAATCTCTGTCCATTCCATAGATATTATTTTAGCACTCATTCCAGAAAATGGCAATATTACATTTTTTCTGGGCAGAAAGTTAATACTTGAAACTACCTACAAATTATGATATTTTGAACATAAAGAAGGACACCTGACATGTGTGAAAAAGACAAAAACTCATTCAGATTTAGAGTTCTTTATTACAACGGTGAGTTTGACATATTGTAATATTGTCTCAAACTCATTTGAAATAGTTCCTACATCTTAGTGCAACCCCAAAATGCAACTGACAAAAATTTAGAAAGACATTGCTTCCCAGTAAGGAACTGATTAAAAATAACTTTTAATATTGCCTGTCTTTTCCTCCGATAGCGCCACTCAAAAATCAGTTACATATCCCGTATGCGCTTGGTTTTCGAAAAGCACTCTTGAAGAAAAATCCTACGCACTAGTACATCATTGCATTAATATTAGAGTAATATTAGTATGGAAATAATTTCTA
>CANSYK010000076.1 GCA_947651225.1 uncultured bacterium
TGGAAATTATTTCCATACTAATATTACTCTAATATTAATGCAATGATGTACTAGTGGTTGTCCCGGTAAATGATGTGGAATTCGTTGGATAATCACCGGACTCAGAAACCACTGTTAATACCGGCTTATTTCCGGTATAACTATATGATGTACATTTTGCATATGC
Organism: uncultured bacterium; assembly: GCA_947651225.1. Lineage (GTDB taxonomy): Bacteria > Bacillota > Clostridia > Lachnospirales > Lachnospiraceae > Butyribacter. Next base: position 167 of record CANSYK010000076.1, read on the forward strand.
ATTAGCTTGGGCGCCTCCCTGTACTTCAACCGTCTGGCTTACATGATTAGTATTAGAAGGCGCTGTCGGTCCATAATTAAAACTATACTTAAAGCTTTCATAGCTGGCTGCATTTGCTGTGTTTCCAATAAATAGGTTTAAAGCCAACATTAACGCTGCAAATTTTAAAATTCTATCTTTCTTATTCATAATGATACCTCCATTTCAATAAAATGTCCATCAGAAAAATAGTATATTGTACACTTCTATTTTTGCCATCCCTTTTGCTCCTTTTTCGGTCTCTTAGGTTGATAAAATTTCATATTAACTCACCGATACGCTGATCGCTATCAATGCCTGTGCCAAAGTTTCTAAAAATGCCCATAAATACTGAATTGTTATGCCTTTTTCTAAACACTCTCCGTTTTTTCATGAACCTTCCGAGACCTCACATAATCCTATATTACTATTTCACAACTAAAACCTCTTTCACCTCCCTTCACTAACTATAACGATGCAAAACCACCATTTGTTACACTTCCAAAAAACTTTTTACACAAATATCTAAAATTTTCTACTCCCTATCCCATCCGAATCATTTCAAGCATATGTCTTTGTTGCTGAATTCGTCGTTTTTGTTTCTATAGTATTATCTTTCAGATAATATGTAACTGCTGCCTGCACTCTGTAACTTCCTTTGGAAGACAAAGAATATTCTTTAGCAAAATTTAGTGACAAAGTGTCTGTTGTTTTCTCCCAAGTCTGAACATTTTTCCATTTGCCATCTACACTTTTCTGCAATTTTACTATCATAGATATCTTTTTTATATCACCCTGACCAGAAGCATACGCTGTAACTTCTGCGGATTTTCCAGATATTGTTAAGCCAGCCATCTGCCTTGTCCCTATTAATGATTGAACAATAATTTCCTGTACAACTCCTGCTTCTACATTCTCAGCCACCTCCTTTGCTAATGCAATATTCCCTGGCAATAACAGACCAACTCCCATGACTACTACTACCAAATAAGATACTACTCTCTTGATTCTCATATTAAAAACCCTCCTTTCATTAACTATAACGAATAAAAAGAGGGTTTTGTTACACTCCATATTAATTTTTTATAATTATTTTTTCTCTTCTTTATTGTATAAACTTTCTGCCATATGCAACACTTCCTTTGTTTCTACTCCTGCAAAAGTAACCATATTTTCATAAATATCGTCATTCCACATCAAAATAATATTATCATTTTCTTTATAACAAATCTTTGCTTCATATACGGCTACTGTGCTCTTATCTATTTTAACAAATTCATTATCACGAAATTCCACACTATTTTCAGTAATCTCTATTGAACTAAAAAATATCACTCCCCCTCCATCTTTTGTTTTCCACATTGTATCATACACTTTAAACAAACCTGTATTAATATCCTTATATGTCATTTCAAACCCTTCTGGCACATAAGTTGGTATCATATTTTTTCTGACAACGCCAGTTTCTTCTTTTCCTTCCTTTTTCTGGAACTGCACCTGATCCATATCGCCCTGGTTCACAACCAGTTCCTTCCATGGATTCATGCCAAAATACTTTGCGCTGATATGAGTCACACCCACAAAGGAAATACCACAGACAAGCAGGATAGAAGCAGCCTTGACGATTCTGCTGCCCATTACCGCATATTTTCCATAACGCTTCTGGTTCTTTATCAGACGCTTCATCTTTTTTTCAAACGCAGGAGAAAATGTATGTTCCGGCTGATTGCCATATTTTTTATCATAGGTATCTGCCATATAGTCAGAATATCTCTCTAACATCTTTTTTATTTCATCTTCTTTCACGCTAATCTCCCCGATTCTGCCTGTCCTTTAGCAAGTTCCAGGCGGCAAGCTTTTTTTCCAGTTCCTTCTTTGCACGGCTAAGGGTTACCCTGACTGTGCCTTCTCTTTTCTTTAAAAGAGAGGCAATCTCATGATTCTCCAACCCCTGCACATATTTCATCAATAAAATGTCTGCGTAGGCTGGTTTTAACTCATAAATTGCCTGAAGTACCCTGTCCTGCACAGGCTCCACTGTGCAGGACTCATCTTCCATCTGCCACTCCTCTGACAGGACTGCTTCTCTTCCCATCTGCTTGCGGTAAATGTCTATTGCAGTACTTCTAATAATAAGAACGATATATTTCTTCGTTTTGTTACAGTGTACTTCTCCAATTTTAGAAAAATTTTTTACCAGACGGCAAAAAGCCTCCTGCACGGCATCCTCTGCTAACCCATCATCGTGCAGAATATCCCTTGCAATATAGTACATCAGATTCCGGTAGGAACAATATAGTTCCTCAAATTTACTTTTATCCTCCGGACTTTCAAGCATCATGAAACATAACATGTCACTCCCTCATTTCCCCTATCTCGTCTTCTTTCGTATTTCCTGGCTTCTTATGTTACCATTCACTGCATGGCCAGCAAGGCACGGTGCTCCTTTACATATGCAATAACTCTGCTTTTGGCCTCGCTTGAAGAAATCTCCCTGTTCAGCAAAATCCCCCAATCATATAACCTGCTTTTGAAACATATTAAAATACTCCTGTGCTTTTTGCAGGGATATATTTAACTTATTCTGTAAAATCTCCAAAATATCATGCTCAGAAAGCCCAAGTTCATGCCCTGCTATAATAATCCCTTCTGCTTTTCCTTCTGCTTTTCCTTCCGCTTTCCCTTCTGCTTTTCCTTCTTCTTTTCCTTCTGCCCAGGTTTCCTCAAAAACAGTACACATATCAACATCTCCTTTCCTGTCTAATGCATTATAATCAATTTTGGAATGCGCCGCTCCTGCCACCGTCATAATAACTTCTTTGTCTACATGATGCTCCTTTGCATATGCAATAGCTTTGCTTTTAGTCTCGCTTGAAGAAATCTCCCTGTTCAGCAAAATCCCCAACAGATTAAACAAATCTATATTGTTTATATTATGCAGGTTCAAGTCATTATTCCGTGCTTCTACTAATAATATCTTATAGTCATTCACATATCTTTCCATTTCTTTTGAAATGGAAAGCATCCCATGCAAAGTTGTCGCCCCATCCCATGGCTTTTCACCATAGTAAACAACAACAGTAATAACTGGTATAAACTGATCTGTCTTTTTCATCTTTGACAGATATTCATCCGATTCCAGACCAGTATATGATTTATACCTTTTTGCATTATTATCATACTGTTTTTTGTATGTCCCGTAATCATATCCCATAACTCTCATTGGCATTGCATAATGGATAAATTCCTGCCCCTCTTTTCCAAGCATCACAAATTCCACTCCATGTGCAGAGGATTTCTTTCGTATCTTTATATTATCTCTGGATAACTGAATACTCTCAGCATAATCGCCATGTTCCAGAACAGACGATTCCTCTGTATCTGCATCCTCTAACTCCTCCGGTTTAATGATCTGTTTCCCATCAAACAGAACAGCATTAAAAAAATCTGCAAACTGCTCGTTGTTACGCCAATAATTTTTAAGCACAATGTCCAGTTTCAGCTTTTGTGTTTTCTTATGCATATCATGATCCTTTCTTTACCGTATTCAAATTTATTTCATCCGGATACGGTAAACAACTGGCTTATCGCTCTTTACAAATGGCGCATGGATAATCATTTTATCGGCTTCTCTTGTATATTCTGGCCTCTCCTCATAGCCTAACACACTAAATTCTGTAATAATTGCATGGAAATCCTTGCTGTCCTCTCCCATACTCTTTACAATAATATCTTCCCCTTCCTGTTTCATTGGAATCACATAAATGCAGTCTCCCTTACAGGTGAAGCGGATGTCGGTAGAATCGAAATCCTTGCGCCCCTCCTCGGAAAACATTCCTTCTACAACCTCGGTATTGCCTTCTGCCAGTACACGCCATGGGTGGGTATCATAAATCGCTTCGCCATTCACATCCATCCATTCACCAATTTCTGTTAAAAGCTTCACCTCTTCTTCGCAAATCGTTCCATCTGCCTTTGGTCCCACGTTTAGAAGCAGGCAGCCATTTTTGCTGACAATATCAACCAAATCCTGCAAAATATCTTTTGAAGTCTTAAAGCGGTTCTGCGCAGTATAGCACCAGGAATTAAATGCCATGGAAGTATCTGCCTGCCAGTGAAATGGTTTCGCATCCGAAAAGTGGCCGCGCTCCATGTCAAGAATCCCTGTTCCCAGCATCATAGCATCATGCTTGTAGGAAATGGCAACCTCTTTTCCCCATTCAAGCCCACGGTTATAGTAATATGCCGCAAACTTTTTCAAGTATGGCTTTACAGAATCATGCTGCACCCACCAGTCAAAATAAACCATCGCCGGCTGGTATTTTTCCACCAGCTCAATATTACGTGCCAGCCAGTCCTCCAAAAAGTCCTGTGGAGGGTTTGGGCTGAATAAATCCTGATTATCTGGTTCTGGCATGGATGGATAATAAAAATCACCCAATTTTAACGGTTCCTTGACATCGCTTTCAAACTCCTTGCCATGTCCAAAGAAAAAGGCATGTTCCACTCTGTGGTTTGACTCACAGAAAATCAAATCCTCCTCTTGAATGGCCTCTTTTAACTCTCCAAGCACATCCCGCTTCATTGCCATGTTTTTCACATTCCACCCGCTGATTTCTGAATCATACATCTGAAATCCGTCATGATGCTCTGCAACCGGCATCACGTACCGGGCGCCCGCCTTCTTAAAAAGCTTGACCCACTCCTTTGGCTCAAAGTTTGGCGCTGTAAACATTGGAATAAAATCCTTATAACCAAACTTTGTATGTTCTCCAAAAGTCTGACGGTGATGTTCCCACTCCTCCATACTCTGAATATACATATTTCTGGAATACCACTCATTACGGAATGCCGGAATGCTAAAAAGCCCCCAGTGAATAAAAATGCCAAACTTGGCATTCCGAAACCACTTTGGCACCTAATAATCCGCAAATGTCAGCCAATCCGGCTTATACGGTCCCTTTTCAATTACTTCCTCTGCAATTTTTAAATACCTCTCCTGTACTGTCATTTAGTCTCTCCTTTCCTAAACCTTCCTATTTTCTCTCTGGGACATTGCCCTTACTCACTATTTTGAATGCGCACAATGTCCATCGCTTCTGGCGCTTTGCTAAAAAGCACCTGAATTTTCTGCTGCGGATGAGGACAGCTTTTGATTTCCTGCCCTTTCTCATCCAGCATTTTTTCTACAGTTACCAAAAGATTTTCCCCACCCGGCTTCATAATTTCAACGGTATCGCCTACACAGAACTTATTGCGCTGTTCTAAGGAAGCATACCCCTGTCCATCGACCTTTTGGACAATCCCAAGATAGACATATCCTTTTACATAGGTATTATTATCATAAATCTGTGACTCATGTGTTGTCGGTCCATAGAAAAATCCGGTTGTATACTGGCGGTAAGTACATTTAGAAATTTCCTGCATATAATACTCTTTTTTCGATTCATATAACTCTGGGGAAGTAAAATAATCATCAATCGCCTGGCGGTAAGTTCTTGCCACATCCGCCACATAAAGCGCTGTCTTCATACGTCCTTCAATTTTAAAGCTGTCAATTCCCGCCTTAATTAAATCAGGAATATGTTCAATCATGCATAAATCCTTTGAATTAAAAATATAGGTCCCCCGCTCATTTTCTTCAATCGGCAGATATTCTCCTGGACGGTTTTCTTCCATAATATAATATTTCCAACGGCATGGATGGGTACAGGCTCCCAGATTGGCATCCCTCCCTGTAAAATAATTGCTCAAAAGACACCGCCCTGAATATGAGATACACATTGCCCCATGTACAAAGCTTTCAATTTCCAAATCTTTTGGGATATTCTGCCGGATTTCCTCAATTTCTTTGATGGACAGTTCTCTTGCAGACACCACCCTTTTTACCCCAAGCCTATACCAGAACTGATAGGTTGCATAATTCACATTGTTGCTTTGCGTACTGATATGGACCTCGATTTCCGGGCAGACTTCCTGCGCAATCGAAAAGACACCCGGATCAGAAATAATCAGTGCATCTGGCGCAATTTCTTTCAGTTCCTCAAAATATTTCCTGACACCCTCTAAATCCCTGTTATGTGCTGTAATATTTGCTGTTACAAATACTCTTTTTCCGTATTTATGGGCAAATGCAATCCCCTCTTTCATATCCTCACTGGAAAAATTTTTGGCTTTCGCACGGAGCCCATACAAATCGCCGCCAATATAGACAGCATCTGCACCATATACCACTGCAACTTTTAAAACCTCTAAACTGCCTGCAGGCACAAGCAGCTCTGGCTTTCCATTTTCTAACATAAATTAACCCTTTCCTCTTTCCAGACAGACAATGTCACACCATCCCCCACTGGTAAAATCACTGTGTCCAAATCCTCTGAATGTGTCAAAAGATAGAGATACTCCCTCATCCTTCCATGAATCGTGCGGTCTCTTCTTGTAATCGCATAACGGGACTGGATAACATCCCCATCCTGTAAAACGTTGTCTGTAACAAACATTCCATCTTCCGACAATAATTCCAAAACAAACGGCAGAAAATTCAAATACTGGCCTTTTGCAGCATCCATAAAAATAAAATCATATTTTTTGCCTGTCCTGGCAAGCTCCTGCAAAATTTCTGCCGCATCCCCCTCGTATAAATGAATTACCCCTGTCTTATTATATTTCTTAAAATTCTTTTTTGCCTCTTTCAGGCGTATAGGAACTTTTTCAATGGTATCAATTTTTGCCGTTTCTCCTGCGGCTTCACTCATTAACATACCAGAAAAACCGACGGCAGTCCCAATTTCAAGGATTGCCTTCGGTTTTCTCATCCGAAGCAGAAAACCAAGCAATGACTGCATGGAACGCCTGATAATCGGCACTTCCTGCTTTATTGCTTCCTTTTCCACGTTCTTTAAATATTCCGGAATCTGCCAGTTCAATGAATCAATATATGTCGTAAGTCTTTCATCAACTATCATAATTCCCCCATACCACATTTTTGCAGTTCAAATAATAACGAAAAATGCTGTCTTTGCATTTCACACTATTCCTTCGCTGCCAGCCTGTCAATAATATCTTCATAATCCATAGCAGTATTTAACAGATAAGAACCTGGATAAAGTTTTATCCTGCCCCTCTCCATCATAGATACCCTTGCATAAAAACTATAGGGACTTACCACCAGTCCTTCCTCTGACAGACGTTTTGCGACCTGAAACATCGTATCTGACTCCCTGATTTGAAATTCAATGTCTCTTCCCGGCGCCCTGTCTATTGTAACAGAACCAAACGCTTCATAACAGAACTGATATGTCATCCTGCATCCACTGGCAATCACTGACAGAACAAGCAATACCACCAACATTTCTATCACAAGCAGTATTACATGATATATGAAACGAAAGATTACACTTGTCTCTTCTCCCTGTTCCTGCATTTATCCCTCCAAAAAGTCAGTTTCAATCTGTGCACTTTCCAGAAACTTTTCCTGAAGCCTGCGTATCATTTGGCAATACTGATGCTCTGCCGCTAAAAACTCACTGGATAATCCATTATTCTGTAAATCGCGAAATTCATTTTGAAGCTCATTATTCGCATGAACAGCGCGCACATTGTCGCTCATCTGAAGCATAATACTCCTGCGGCGAAACTCCCCTACACGATGGTATAAATCCGGCTGCTCCTTTAATCGCTCTAACAGATTCTTATACTGATTGTATTCCCTGGTCTCTGGAAGCCTTTTTGTAACCTCTTCCATTAAAATTTCTACTTCGTTCACGGAATCACCTCTTTTTTCCTTATCCAAAAAAATCCATATAATTTCTATTCATCACTATTCACAGCATATCGCACCTTAAGCGCAAAACTGGCTGGCAGTCCTTAATCAATTTCCATGATAATTGGAAGAATCATCGGATTTCTTTTCATCTTTTTCCAGAGATAATCACTCAAGCTGTCTTTAATCTCTGTCTTTATCTTTGTCCAGTCAGAAACATTGTTGTCCAGACAGCGTTCCAGTGCGGCATAGACAATGCTCTTTGCCTCATCCATCAAGTATTCGGACTCCCTGACATATACAAATCCCCTGGAAACAATATCCGGCCCTGCCAAAAGCTGATTGGTGTATTTTTCCAGTGTCAACACAATAATAATCAATCCATTTTCTGACAAATGCTGCCTGTCACGCAGTACAATATTTCCGACATCACCAACGCCAAGACCGTCTACCATAATTCCCTGCGCCTGAACTTTTCCTACCAGATGGGCACGCTGCGGACTGATTTCAAGCACATCACCAGACGAAAGAATAATCGTATTTTCCTTTGGAATCCCCATCTGCTGTGCCAGTTCCGCATGTGCCCGTAAATGTTGGTATTCACCATGTACTGGTATCGCATACTGAGGTTTTGTCAGTGCATAAATCAGTTTCATTTCCTCCTGACAGGCATGTCCAGACACATGGACATCCTGTACAATCACCTTCGCTCCTTTTTCTGAAAGCTCGTTAATCACTTTAGAGACAGACTTCTCATTTCCCGGAATCGGACGGGAACTAAAAATCACCGTATCCCCTGGCTCAATCGAGACCTTTCTGTGAATATTAGCCGCCATGCGCGACAACGCCGCCATTGCTTCCCCCTGGCTCCCTGTAGTAATTAACACCAGTTTTTCCGGTGGATAATTTTTCATCTGCTCCATCTCTATCAAAATATTTTTAGGAACATCCAGATAGCCAAGCTCTGTTGCCGTTGTTATGACATTTACCATACTTCTGCCTTCTACAACAACTTTCCTTCCATATTTTTCAGCGGAATTAATAACCTGCTGCACCCTGTCCACATTAGAAGCAAAGGTGGCAACAATAATACGGTGCTTTTCATTTTCCGCAAAAATATTGTCAAAAGTCTTGCCAACTGTCCGTTCTGACATCGTAAAGCCTGGCTTCATAATGTTGGTACTGTCTCCCATCAAAGCCAGAACACCCTTTTTCCCAAGCTCCCCAAAACGCTGCAAATCAATAGTCTCTCCATTGACTGGTGTAAAATCTACCTTAAAATCACCTGTGTGTACCACAATACCTACCGGACTGAAAATTGCTAACGCCGCTGCGTCCGAAATACTGTGGTTTGTGCGGATAAACTCTACCCGGAAACAGCCCAGATTAATTGACTGCCCATAGCTTACCACTTTGCGCTTTACCGGATTTGGGAGTACATGCTCTTTCAGCTTATTTTCAATCAGCCCCATCGTAAGCTTTGTTGCATAAATCGGCACATTTACCTCCTTTAAAACATAAGGCAGCGCACCAATATGATCTTCATGGCCATGTGTAATTACAAATGCCTTTACTTTTTCTATGTTTTCCCTCAAATAAGAAATGTCTGGAATCACCAGATCAATCCCCAACATCTCATCCTCCGGGAAAGATAACCCACAATCTACAACAATAATGCTGTCATCATATTCAAATGCTGTAATATTCATTCCAATCTGTTCCAGTCCACCTAATGGAATGATTTTCAGACCTCTTCCGAACTCCACTGTTTCACCTTTCTTTGCTTTCTTTTTTGATGATGGCTTCTTCACCGGCTCTGTAAACCCATCCTTTTCCTTCTCCGCTGCTTTTGCCGCTTTTCTTGTTACGGTATGGCGTATTGCCTTTTTCTTTGTATCCTTCTTCTCTAACTGTTTCTGTTCTGTTTCCGCACTCTTTGTTGACCGTTTCGCCACTTTTTTCGTCTTTGCAATCCTCTCACTTATGACACCGTCCTGGTTTTCTGCTTCCTTCTTCACTGAGCTGCCCTGCCTTTCTTTCTTATATTTCAAGTTCTATATCTTCTAATAATTCGGAAAAGATTTTCGACACCGCATCCAATTCCTCATCATCCTCTACCGTTTCATAAACCCCCTGGCCATCCTGGTCTGTCATTTCACGCATAATATAGGCATCTGCTTCCTCTTCTTCACTATCCGTCACTAAAAGATAGTTGATTCCTCCAAGCATTGTCTCCTCTACCACATAAAATAGTACTTTTTCCCCATCTTCTGTTTCAAATTCTATACAATCTGACTTTTCTTCCATTTTTTCTCCATTCCTTTATTTTCAAATATACTGCCAAACTCTGTTACACATTCTTATTTTTATTGAAATGGTCACATACCACCACAATGATCACCATTTCCTGACCATCAAAAAGCGCATACCAAAAAAAGGGCGCACTTCTTGCGTTTTTTTCCGCACGCACTTTACTCCTATTATCCAGCAATACTTTCCAGATAGCTTTTTAAGATCAGGCTTGCTGCTATCTTATCAATGTACTCTTTCCGATCTTTTGGCGCAACATTCCCTTCTGATAATGCCGCATCTGCTAAAACAGTTGTCAAACGCTCGTCCCAGAAAATAACTTCCAATCCGCTTCTCTGGTGTACCATCTGCGCAAATTCACGGGTCTTCTCACAACGGTCACCTTCCTCATTGTTCAGCTTTTTGGGAAGCCCTATTACAACCTTTTCGACCTCATATTCTTCCATCAGCTCTTCAATACGGGCAAGCGTTTTGCGAAGCTTTGTTTCCCTGTCCCGCCGGATCGTCTCAACCGGCTGCGCTGTCATAAGAAGCTCATCACTGATTGCAACCCCGACTGTCTTGGCGCCATAGTCCAAACCCATTATTCTCATAGTCCACCTGTTATTCTTTCCGCACAGTTTACATAAAATTATTTCTGATATAATCTTCTAATAATAACTCAATAATCTCATCACGCTCTACACGGCGAATCAGACTTCTTGCACCTTTGTGGCTTGTAATATACGTCGGATCGCCTGACATAACATATCCTACAATCTGATTAACCGGATTATATCCTTTCTCTGTAAGTGCTTCATAAACCTTTGCTATCACATCTTTCACTTCAATGTCCTGATCTTTTTGTACCTTGAAGTACTGTGTGTTATTAATTTCCTGCATAATCGCACTGTCCTCCATTCTTTATCACGTACTCTTATCTGTCTTATATAGTAATATATCTTTTTTAAAAAAACAACCTTTTTTTGTACAACCTGTCAGACTTCCATCTCTCCTGACAGGATTTCCCCAGTAAGCCGCCCTGTAATACGAACTGTCCCAATGGTATTACAGCATTTTTCTGCATCCGAAATCCCCGCTGCCTTTACGGCAATCCTGACATACCGTTCATTATAACCGACCAAATATTCTTCCTCCTGAATCTGTACCAGCTCTTCAAAAAGCACGGCTTCCACTTTTCCATACAAGGTCTGCTGATATTTTTCTTCCAGTTCTTTCTCAATCGAAAGCAATGCACTGCTCCGCTCTGTTTTTACCTGCTCTGCGACCTGCCCTTCCATAGCATCTGCCAACGTCCCCTGTCTTCTGGAATATTTAAACACATGAATCTGTGAAAAGGAGACTTCCTTTACAAATTCACAGGTTCTCTCAAACTCTTTCTGCGTCTCCTGTGGAAACCCTGCAATAATATCTGTTGTAATCGCAGGCGATTTGAAATATTTTCTTAAAATCCTGACACACTCCAGATATTCTTCTGTGGTATAATGGCGGTTCATTCTTCTTAGCGTTTCATCACATCCGCTTTGTAAGGACAAATGAAAATGTGGACAAACCTTTGAAATCTTACAAAGCGTTTTTACAAATTCTTCTGTAATAATCCTCGGTTCCAGTGATCCAAGACGAATCCTTGTAATCCCTTCCACTTCTGCCACTGCTGTAAGAAGCCCTAGAAGCGGTTTCCCTTCTAAATCTGTAAAACTCTTTTTATCTGTAAAATCCACCCCATAGGAAGACAGGTGAATCCCTGTCATCACCACTTCCCTGACTCCTTTTTTGGCAAGGCCCGTTACCTCCTGCACCACCTCTTCCACAGCCCTGCTTTTTAAAGGACCACGCACATAGGGGATAATACAGTATGTACAATACTGGTTACATCCATCCTGCACTTTGACATATGCCCTGGTATGCTTTTTTTTCAATGCCTGTTCTGTACCCTCACATTTTTCTTTTTCTGACTTGGAATCTGGCAAAACAGCCTTTGCCCGTTCCCTCTCTTTTCTGACTGCCTCCACTTTTTCCACCAGATTATCTTTATCAGCATTGGAAACAAATAAATCAACATAATTCGCCAGCTCTGCATCTGTTTCCTTCCAGCCAAAAGACTTGTTACTCTCTGACTTTTTTTTCACAGAATCCGCATAACAGCCTGCTGCTGCTACAATTGCACCTGGATTATTCCGGCGGGCACGGTGCAGCATTTTTCTGGATTTCCGGTCTGCAACATTAGTCACCGTACAGGTATTGATAATATACACATCTGCTGCCTCCTCAAAGGCAACCACTTTATACCCCGCCTGCTCGAACTGCAGCTTCATTTTCTCTGTTTCATAATAATTCACTTTACAGCCCAATGATAAAAAACCAACTTTCAACCCCATTCCTCCCTTCATTTATTCTTGTTAAGATTTCCCGCTACTCCTGTGTTCAAAACCATCCCCGATTTTTTTCTTTTTTTAGCAACATTGTATATTGACTTTTCCCTTCAAAATGTCTAGTATACTAGTATAAACAAAAAGGAGGTAATTTTACATGAAGACTGTTAAAATTTCTTTAAACTCTATTGATAAGGTAAAAGCATTCGTAAATGACGTAACAAAGTTCAATACGGATTTCGATTTAGTATCTGGAAGATATGTAATCGATGCAAAATCCATTATGGGAATTTTCAGCCTTGATCTTTCCAAGCCGATCGATCTGAATATCCACGATGATGAGGGTATGGAGGAAATCCTTGACATATTAGCACCTTACATCGTCGACTAGTCAGCCGCCTTTTTATGGGCAAATGTAATTTAGGGTGCGTTTTTCTAAAACCCTCTAAATTGCACTGCTACATATCACACAACAAACGAAACCAGAGAACACCGGCGGTGTTCTCTTTTTTTAGATTTAATCATATTCAAGCCTTATCCATCCACCTCAACAACTTCTGCTGTACTTAATGCTGCCTGCACGAATTCTTCGATTCTCTCTGCCAAACGCTCCTCCGAACGGCGGATTACCGGAATCTCTGGTTTCGTCACCGGATGCTTTGCCACAAATATGGTACAGCAGTCCTCAAATGGCAGAATCGATGTCTCATATGTTCCAATCTTTTCTGCAATCCCTACAATATCCTGTTTGTCAAACCCAATCAATGGGCGGTAAACAGGAAGCGTGCAGACATCATTTGTCGCTGCCAGGCTGTGCATTGTCTGGCTTGCCACCTGTCCAATGCTCTCACCGGTAATCAGTCCAAGACAGTCTGTTTCTTTTGCAATCGTTTCTGCAATCCGCATCATATAACGCCGCATAATAATCGTCAGCTCCTCATGCGGGCACTGTTCATAGATATACATCTGAATATCTGTAAAATTAATAATATGAAGCCGGATTGCCCCGGTATAACGTGAAATCAGTTTTGCCAGGTCAACAACCTTCTGCTTTGCCCTGTCACTTGTATAAGGCGGCGCATGAAAATAAACTGCATCAATAAATACGCCCCTTTTTGCAATCATATAACCTGCCACAGGACTGTCAATCCCTCCAGAAAGCAAAAGCATTGCCTTTCCATTTGTACCAAGCGGCATACCGCATGCTGCCGGATACACCTTTGCATAGACATATGCCTTTTCACGAACCTCCACCCAGATATAGACCTCTGGATGATGGACATCTACTGACAAATGCGGAAAACGTTCCAGCAGATATGCTCCCATTTCCACACAAATTTCCGGTGAAGTATAAGGATAATGCTTATCACTCCGTCTGGATTTCACCTTAAAGGTAAACTTCTCTTCTTTGTACTGCTTCTCAATAAAATCGCCCACTTCTTTTGTCAGATTTTCCCAGGACTTGTCCTCAATCACCTGAACCGGACTAATGGAAGAGACACCAAAAACACGGCTCATTGCCTCAATTGCATCTTCAAAATCAAAATCGCCCTCTGCTTCAACAAAAATTCTTCCCTGTTCGCGTGTTACCACAAACCTGCCCTCCAGCTTATCCAGGTGACGCCGCACCTGGCTGCAAAGCGCATTCTCGAATTTATAACGGTTCTTTCCCTTGATCCCTATCTCTGCATATTTTAATAAAAATGCCTGATACATTGTTTTCTCCTTTACTTTATGCATAGCCTCTAAAAAACTGCCAGAACATAATTTAGACAAATCTGATCTGCAATTTTACCGCCGGGTAAACCTGCGCAGCACAGGCAGAACTTTCCCAACGGCTTCCACTGCATGGGAAATCTGCTCTTTCGTTGTCAGCACGGAAAAACTAAAACGCAGTGTTGCATCCAGCAAATCTTCCTGCACGCCAATTGCCTGCAAGGTTCCGCTTAGCTCTGGATGATTGGAGGAACATGCAGAACCGGAAGATACGAACACGCCCTCCTGGGCCAACGCATGAAGCATTACCTCACTTTTTACAGACGCAAAACCAACACTTACAATATGCGGTGCTGTTTCCTCCAAAGACACCCCATCTATTCCATGGACTGTTACCCCTTCATACTGCTGCAGCCCTTCTATTAACCTCTTTTTTAACTGGTACAGCGTTTCTGTTTTTTCTGTATGATCCTGATATATTTTTTTCACAGCAACACCCAGTCCGGCAATCCCCGGCACATTTTCCGTTCCAGAGCGCATTCCTCTTTGCTGGCCTCCACCAAATAAAATCGGACGAATTTTCACGCCGTCCCTTACATATAAAAAACCAGTTCCTTTTGCTCCATGTATTTTGTGGCCGCTGACTGACATTAAATCAATTCCAAGCCGCTTTGGGACGATTTTATATTTTCCAAATGCCTGAATTGCATCAACATGGAAGAAAAGATCGGTCTTCTCACGGTGAAGCATTTCTCCGATCTTGGCAATTGGTGCTGCACTTCCGATTTCATTGTTGACAAAAATCACAGAAACAAGCACAGTATCCTCCCGCAACGCCTGCTTTACCGATTCTGCCGATACTCTTCCGGTGCTGTCAACTGGCAGATATGTCACTTCATAACCCATCTCTTCCAGATACGCCAGCGGTTCATGCACAGAAGCATGCTCTATTCTGGTCGTAATAATATGCTTTCCTGCCCTCTGGTTTGCAAGAGCCGTCCCAATCAGGGCCATATTGTTGGATTCCGTACCGCCGGAAGTAAAAATAATTTCCTTAGGCTGACATTTTAACCTCTCTGCAATAATCTCTGCTGCTTCTTTTATATATTGCTCTGCCACAATTCCTTTTGTATGCCTGGAAGAAGGATTTCCAAAATCTTCCTCCATCACTTTTCCCATAATCTCCTTTACCTCCGGAAAAACCGGAGTTGTCGCCGCATTATCCAAATATACTTCCATTCTTATTCCCCATCCATAGAATATTTATCAACCTGTTATTGCTGCATCTGAAACATCATAATCGCCAAAAGCGCCATACCTGCTGTCTCTGTGCGCAAAATTCTTTTTCCAAGTGTAACTGGCTTTATCCCAGCCGCTACAGCTTTTTCTACCTCTTCTGCTTCAAAACCTCCCTCCGGTCCAATAAAAATGCCAACAGAAGGCTGACTGCAGGCGCATGCAACAATCTCCCTGGACTGGCTGATTCCATCCTGTAATTCATATGGTATCATATTGTACTCTAAGGATTTTGCCATGTCAAATGCCTCTTCAAAGGAAACAGGCGCATGTACTTTTGGAATGATTCCCCTGTCACACTGCTTTGCGGCGGCTTCTGCAATTGCCCGCCATCTTTCCAGCTTTTTTCCCGTCTTTTTCTGGTCTGCCGGCCTTACCACACAACGTTTTGTAAATACTGGCACAATTTCATAAACACCTAATTCCACCGCTTTCTGTATAATAAACTCCATCTTATCCTTCTTTGGAACGCCCTGAAATAACGTAATTTTTGCCTGCAGTTCTGTTCCAGTCTCCTGTACCTTTTCCACCTGCAGAACCACTTTTTCCCTGTCCATGGAAAAAATCCGGGAAACATAATCTGTTCCCTGACCATTACAGGCAACAATCCAGTCTCCAATTTCCATACGCAATACATTGCAGATATGGTTGACATCACTTCCTATAATCGTTATTTCCTTCTCTGCAATCTGTTCCTCTGAAATATAAAAACGATACACGCTTTTCTTCCTTTCTAATATTAAGAAATTATCAGCAGCAGCCATGCATAACATCATACCAAAAGAAAGGGGAAATGTCCACTATGCCATGTGACATTCCCCTTTATCAGCTTTACCTGTTATTATTCACGCCATTCTAAACCATCCGTCAATAATCACTTCACCTATGTTATTATAGTAAACTTGAAACAAAAATCGACAAACCCTTGATTTACAAGGGTTTGTCAACGTTATTTAAGGCAATTTCAGCTATTTTACTACTAATTTACTACTTTTGGCGAAAATACTAATCCGATGCATTTATCACAGTCAGACATCCCCTCATGACCACTAAATTTATATCAGATTATTCGTTTCATCCACAGTCTTTTCTATATTATTTCTACGCTCACATAAAGTAGTCTGCATTGCATACACATCATCATTCAATTTTCTAAATCCATAGAATCTTTTAAACAAAAGTTCTCTGAAAGAACCAATCTCCTGATTTGCATTATGCGATAACCTTGCGATCCTCTGTATAACTTCCCCCCTTCTGGCAGTGTACAAGCCAAATCTATATATCAAAAAACTAAACGGTATATGAGCCAACAAGAAGCCACTACGAAGTATTTATAAACTGTAAAAAGTGAGGTCTTGTACCCCACATGTGATATTCTGACTGCCTCCACTTGAATACGCCCTGCGGGCGCGGGTTCGTTCCTGTAAATATACAATCTACAGGAGGAAATGAAGCATGAATGAAACAATAAGCAAAGAGCAGTTTGCGGAGAAGGTACTCCAATATGTCAGGGAGGCATTACCAGAGGAGCTTGCAGGGGTAAAGATACGTTCTGCCAGTGTAGACCTGTGGGATGGCGGCTCCAGGACGGTACTGCTGGTCATACGCCCGTGGACGGATATCATAACGGGCTTCTGCCTGGACAGATGGTACAGGGCGTACTTAGACGAAAAAAAGACAGTAGAGAACGCTGCCGCAGCCATTATCAACGACAGCAGGCTCTACCGTATGCCGCAGGTGGACGGCCTGGATATGGATGGTTGCGTTCTCTTAATTCTCTGATCCTGTGTGCTATCATCTGTTACCAGTCCTTTTGTGGTTAAAGTTAAAAGTGTCTGGTAACAGAGTATCATACAGACAGTCTGATATCAAGAGTGATAATTCTAAAAGAATTCTAAAAATAGCTGGCAGAGCCATCTACCTTTGCCTGTCACGCATATAACGCACCATATCGTTTAATATCTTCACACTTTCATCATCCAGTTCGGAAATGTCAAGCACTGCCCTGGACTCCAGCCCAAGAATATAGTCAGCGGACACAGAAAAAAGCTGTGCCAGCTCCACAATATACATTGTAGATGGGACAGAAATGCCCATTTCCCAGGCATTCACACTGCTGCGTGTGATGCCAAGCCTTTTTGCAACCTCGTTCTGTGTCATGCTGTTTGATTCCCGTAGTTCCTTAATCTTATCAGCTATCATAATTTTTAACTCCTTTTTTAATTTCAGAGTAAAACAGTTAGCTGGATATTTCATTACCATAAAGCAAACTAAACGAACATATGGGATATACAATATTCTAATATGATACTTCTAGTTGACACAAGTTTAAAACGGTATTATAATCTATCTTAACATTAGTGTCGGTCTGGACGGGATGAAGCCAATCAGACAAGGCAGAAAGAGGGGATGACTTAAAAAAGAGCAATATAAGGCTTATGAAAGGATCGGATATAAAGAAGCTGAAGATGGGGGGATCAGGAACAAAGCAATGAGAAAGAAAAAACTATCAGCGTTTGTATTATGTACTCTTATGGTGGCAATAGCACTGTCCGGGTGCAATAGTAAAAAAGAACGGCCAGAGGAGACAGTACCAAAAGAGGAAGAATATGAAACGGATGACGACAGCTATGAGACATTCGAGACGCTTCTTCAAAATCTGGAAACAGGCTTGAATGAAGGAGACGTTGTAAAAATGAAGGAATCATTTGTAGGAGGAAATATATCAGGGGCATTTCTGACCGTATCAGGCAATTACATACTGGAATTTGAACTGATTGGAATTTTGGATGATGTAATACTGGAAGGTGATGAAATAGAACAGACTCTTATGAAAGATGACCTGATAGGTGAAGAATACGAGGAATATGCCAGACAGGCAACGAAAGCATGTATCCTGGAGGTTGCGGTTGAACAGACAACGGCATCTGGTGATTCTGTCCAGAGCAATGACGAAACACTTATGATTGCTTTGAAAATAGAAGGGAAATGGGCAGTTGTTCCGTGGATTTCATAAAAGACTGACGGGATTCTTAGGCAGCACACATGAAAAAGGGTAGTTTTATTGCAACAATATATTATATTTATCAACTTTGAGAGGAGGCAGAGACCTTAACATGATGCAAAATAATCCTAAGTTCACTTCTTGCCCGCAGCTCAAAACGGGCAGAAGCTGGACACAAATCATTCTGCAAAACAGCTCATGAATATGCTGTTTTGCAGAAACCACACCTAAGCCTTGAAATCATGAAATTTTTAAAAGTTTCAATATTTCAGGCCAGGAAAATCAACAAACGATAACAACACAACCACAACAATCATAACATCCGACACACAGTTGACAGCAACGATACACAACCAAAATACAAAACAAGTACATGCACGTTATCATTCTCTTTTACTTTTTATGCGAACGGGTTTAATTTTGAAAATGCTTTACAAAAAAAGCAGAAATCAAATAATCTTAAAAAAATAATACAGCTTTTGAAAGGAGCGTAAAATCATGAAATCTAAAAACACATTCAAGAAATTCATTACATGCATGCTCATTGCTGCTATTGCAATCACTGGTATCAGCCTTGAATCAGTAACAACAGCAAATGCTGCAACTACAGCATCTTATGTCCAGAAGTGGGGAACAGTCACCATGAAGCCCGGTGACACAAAGAAAGTCATTGTAACAGACAATGACGGCAATGATATTACCACTAAGTACAAATGGACTTCATCTGACAAGAACATTGTAAAGGTCAACATGGACTTTGTCAGCCAGTCAGACCTTACCGAATGTCTGGAACTTATTGCAGCAGGCTCTGGCACAGTAACTCTTACAGGAAAAGCAGTAAGCCTTCTGGAAGACATTACTACAATCCAGCTTACCGTTACTGTAAAAATGGCAGGTCCTACAGCAAAGCAGAAGAACTGCAAGCATAAGTTCGTTGTAACAAAGAAAGCCACTTGCGAACGTGCAGGCGTAAAGACCTGCAAGAAATGCAAGCTGCAGAAAAGCATCAAGCGTACAGACCATAAGTACGTGAATACGACAATCAAAACAACTGAGTATGACGGATATGAATATATCGTCATGTGTTCAGGCTGCGATTGCCCGCCGTTTGAATGTCCCGGTTCGATTCCAGGTGGCATCTGTCCAACACCCTGCGATTTCACCGTTGTTGTAACTACAAAAGAACGTGGCAACGTCATTGACTATCCATTCCACTATGACAGGGTACTGTACGTAGAAGACTACGGCGGAGCCGGACTTGACTACTACACATGGAATGATGCTATCGAAGAAGCCACAGACATCATACTGTGGCATGCCATGTACGACTTAAAGTCAGACATGCACGGTGCATGGACAGACTCTGAATGGGCTTATGGCGAGCACGAAGTAACAAAGACAATCAAAGTGTGCAAATACTGCAACAAAGAAAAATAAACTGCAGCAACGCACACTCACACAACAAAGAACCGTTTCCTATGGCAAATACAGCCGTGGGAACGGTTCTTTTTCTTTTATCTTCAATCTTCTTACATACACTATATCGAACCAATATTGACATCACTCTACAAAAAAGAATTACAAAATAATACAAATACATGCACAATCGGGAGAATAATTGAAAAGAACACCAACTATAAAAGCTGGTGTTCTTAGTGAATTGTGAAGTTTGCCCGTATCAATGAAGGTACGGGTAAACTTTATTTTTACACTTACGATCACCATCAAAATATATTATAATACAATTACAAATTACGAGAGCGATACAAAAAATCAGAAAGGAGAACTGCAACCATGCTTCAGTTAAAAGACAAAAACAATATGCCATGCGGTCTTGATGTCGGATACGACATATGCAAATCAAATCAAAGACTCTTTGCGCTCGCAATAGATAAAGACTTCGATGACGAAGAGTTTGCAGAAAAATATATGAATTCCGAATTCTGCGAACGTGAAATGGATGCATTATATTCATTCTTCCATATGTCTGATACAGCATACACCATGAGCGTCTTACTGGATGAGATACATCCCAAAAAGAACACAAGGCATTATAATCCAGATACCATTGAATGGATTGGTTGGATATATAAATATCTACAACTACGTTTTGAAATACCAAGCAGAGAAATCTATGCGATACTGCCATTTAAAACAATGCTTGGCTATTATGCGGGTATGCACACACAGGATCCAGAATATTTCGTAGAACATATCCAAACAAAATTTGAAAGGTAATAACTTTTTATCTCGCTTTTCTGCTTATCCCATTTAATACTAACCACAACTAATCCAATCTCAATATTCCAAAATCCCCACAAACATGACATAATACAAGCACAAAACACGAGAGCAAAACAAAAAATAAACCAATTCTTTCTTACAAAAACCTATACACATGCAAAAGCAAGAGGAAAACAAAAAAACACAGAAAGGAACAAACCTATGAAAAACAAAAAACACGAAGCCATCATTGTCAAAGAAAACAGCATTACACTGGCGAAAGGCGCAATCACAATGGCAACAAACGAAAAAGTAAAGATCCTTTCCAAGAAATGGGGCAAGCCGAAGAAAGAAGTCTACGAAGGAAGCCCTCTCTACGACGGACTTGACGGGTACACAACCTACATCTGGAACAAAGGCAAAACGACAATAACATATGTAAGTCCTGTTGACGAAACTTTCTGCGGACTTAGAAAACACATCGACATCCACTCGTCTGATAAAAACATCAAAATATTCGGAATCAAAGTCGGCATGGAACGAAAAAAGGCTGAGAAAATCGAGAAAAAACTCGGAGACTATGCTCCATATTATGGGTGTGAGAACGAAAAAGTTAATTATATATATTGTAGTTTCAACATGGAATAGCAGCATTGCACACAACAACAAAAACCGTTTCCTATGGCAAATACAGCCGGGGGAACGGTGTTAGGATAGATAATAGAAGGGGATTGGTGAACCACCCACCGTTTAAAACTGGTGGGCTTCGTCAAGATAAACATTGTCACTAGACAATCTTCACCCGGACAGGCGTATCCACTTCGCCCCTACTGCATAATCCTGCAATCACATTACAAGATACAGCGCTACTTTTACGTAAAATGTTCAAAGCATGTTTATGCTTTCTATAATAGACTATACCACGTTTTACCATAATTGTCAAACACCAGTGAAACAAATTTAAAACAATTACAATACATCCCATCATCTAAAGCTGATGGGTATTCGAGAGGACTATAAAATGAGCATGATTAGCGAACAGGTACACTATTTAAGAAGTTTAGCAGCAGACCAGACACCAGAAGCGTTATATGAAGTATTTGGCGCATTAAACGAAGCCGCAGACACCATAGAATCCTTATCCGCAAAGTTGGCAGATATGGAGCGACCAGCGGAGAACTGCGGAAAGGAATTATTAACGATTATGTGAGGTAAAATCATGAGCTACAGAACCATTGTAAATGACAAACAGCTATAATGTAGCACTTTTTTTCTAAAAGTGCTACAAAATCAGAGAAAGTGCTACAAAAAGTGCTACACCTAAAATACTGTATTTACAATAGTTTATTAGCACTTGAAAGACGATTTGTAGCACTTGTAACACTTTTATTTAAGTCAATTATAAGGGAAAATATAAAAAAACCCATATTTCTTTTATACCCCTTGTAGTTTTTATATATTATATAGACTTGAGAAAAAGTGCTACAAGTGCTACATTTTGACGTAATAAATCTCGAAAACCCTTATGAATACTGGCTTTATGATGTTTCAATACCAAAAATAAAAGTGCTACAAAAAGTGCTACAATTTTTGTAACCGACATGCTCTAAACCCTTGTAAATACTGGCTTTACACCATGTAGCACTTTTCAAAACCCAAAAGTGCTACATTTCCAGAAAAAGTGTTACATGACCTATTACACACATCCTAAAACCACATCACCATACTGGAGTCATGTGACAGAATACCTCTCAGACCTCGTAGCAGCCCCATACAGCCACTTTAGTACCCACACCCTAAAGTCACTATACCTAAGTACAAAACATCGTTTAAATCGCCGTATACGACGTTACAGGCTAATATCCCACAAAACCATGTCATGCCATCCGGTAACACATTTGAAAAAATGTAGCACTTTTTTTCTAAAAGTGCTACAAAATCAGAGAAAGTGCTACAAAAAGTGCTACACCTAAAATACTGTATTTACAATAGTTTATTAGCACTTGAAAGACGATTTGTAGCACTTGTAACACTTTTATTTAAGTCAATTATAAGGGAAAATATAAAAAAACCCATATTTCTTTTATACCCCTTGTAGTTTTTATATATTATATAGACTTGAGAAAAAGTGCTACAAGTGCTACATTTTGAC
>CANSYK010000077.1 GCA_947651225.1 uncultured bacterium
GCCATGGGACTAGTGTAGTGGTTGATGCATTGGATGGTACTTTATATTATTATGACGGTACAGGCGCCTATTAGGTTTGGAGGCCAAATCGGCAGGGAGAGAGGAAAAATGTTAAAAGCGTTTATTTTGTTATTTCTGTATTGCTTTTGTATATCATTTTTTTATTGGGCGACAGCGGCCAGGTTCTCCCAGGGGGAATGTCGACAACAATTATTGCTATGGTGACAAAATGTCATGACAGTAAAAACTGGATTAGCATTTTATTTGTCTGTTTTCTTTTGATGCCATTTTTATTTGTTTTTCAGAAGGCAGGATACAGGTATTATAAAAATAGCATTTCTGTTTTTATAATACAAATTTTTGAAGTATCAGTTGCCGCTTTTCTGGTGATGGATGTAACCCCATACAGGATAAATAGAAGTTGGTTTCAGGTTCATGGAACAGCAACAGTTGTATTGCTGGTGATTTTTTATCTGGTGGGGAAGTTGACAGATGCCGGAAAATTTGATATATTAGCTTTCAAGTAAAAAAGACATAAATGCTATGATGAGGAGGAGTACATATTTTCTGAATCAACAGAGAGAAGATGGCTGGTGGAAATCTTCGTTTAGGTGATATGGAAGTAGCCTCGGAGCAGTGGACTGAACGGGAAAAGAGTTAGCCGGATTAGAGGTACAGGCGATTTGTCAGGTTTCCCAAGTAGGCTTCAACGGAAGTTTCCGCCGTTATCCGGAAAGCAATATAAGTGGCATATCTGTGGTTTATGGTGTTGAAGGTGCTATTTGTAAGTTGCAGTTTTTGGAGGTAGAAATTGTGAGCTTTTTAATGTTATGTTACCGTATTGTATGAGTGCAAAGAGAAATCTTTGAAATTAGGTGGTACCACGGAGATATTCGCCCTAAGTTAACAGGTTGTTGGCTTAGGGCTTTTCTTGTTGGATGGGAAATTTTGGTGCTGTTATACTAATGAACGCAATTAATTACCACAAATACTCATAGATTATGGGCGTTCATTAGTCCATACAATTTCAGTTTTGGCAAATATTAGTGTTATTGAGTATAATTATTGGAATGGAGGGATGCAGATGAAAGGAACAGAAATTATTGTAAAGGCATTAAGAGAAGAGGGGGTAGACATTGTTTTTGGCTATCCGGGAGGACAGGCGATTGATATTTTTGATGCGCTGTATGATGCAGAGGATATTGAGGTGATTTTGCCAAGACATGAACAGGCATTGATTCATGCAGCCGATGGGTATGCACGTTCGACAGGAAAGACAGGAGTATGTCTTGTTACAAGCGGGCCGGGTGCTACCAATCTTGTGACAGGAATTGCGACTGCAAACTACGATAGTGTACCGTTAGTTTGTATTACCGGGCAGGTTCCGCTTGGGCTGATGGGAAATGATGCGTTTCAGGAAGTGGATATTGTCGGGATTGCAAACAGTATTTGCAAATATGCTGTTACTGTCAGAACAAGGGAGGAACTTCCAAGAATTTTAAAGGAGGCCTTTTATATAGCACGGACGGGAAGACCAGGTCCGGTAGTAGTGGATATTCCAAAGGATATCCAGCAGGCGTCAGGAAGTGATGAATATCCTGCTGAAGTGAATATGCGTGGATATAAACCAAATGAGAGCGTTCATGTCGGGCAGATTAAAAAGGCAGTCAGCATGCTGAAAAAGGCGAAGAAGCCGCTGTTTCTCATTGGAGGCGGAGTAAATATTTCCAATGCCAATAAGCAGATGAAACAGCTTGCAGAAACAACGGGCGTTCCGGTTATTACAACAATAATGGGAAAGGGGGCGATACCAAGCTCCCATGAGTTGTATCTTGGAAATATCGGGATTCACGGAAGCTATGCGGCGAATCATGCCGTATCGGAATGTGATGTTTTATTTTCAATTGGAACGAGGTTTAATGACCGAATTACCGGAAAGATCAGCGAATTTGCAAAGGGTGCAAAGATTGTCCATATTGATGTGGACGCCGCTTCAATTTCTAAAAATATTATGGTAGATATTCCAATTACTGCAGATGCGAAGTTGGCGATTGAGAAGATTTTAGAATATGTTTCAAGGCTTAAGATTGAGAAGTGGAAAAATCAGGTGATGGAGTGGAAAAGGGATTATCCGATTCATATGGATGACAGTGCAGGGCTGACACCAGAAAAGATTGTCCGTTATATTAATGAAAATTTTGAGCATCCGATTGTTACAACAGATGTGGGGCAGAATCAGCTTTGGGCAACACAGTATCTTGCGTTGGAAAGCAACCGCCAGTTTTTGACTTCTGGTGGACTTGGGACAATGGGATATGGCTTTCCGGCAGCGATTGGGGCAAAACTTGGCAATCCTGACCGCCCCGTAATTGCTATTTCGGGGGATGGCGGTATGCAGATGAATATTCAGGAACTTGCGACGGCTGTTGCAATGGAACTCCCATTGATACTAATTGTTATGAATAATGGCTGTTTAGGAAATGTGAGGCAGTGGCAGGAATTGTTTTACAATAAACGCTATTCCAGTACCTGTCTGACTTACCGTAAGAGCTGCCAGAAGAATTGTCTGGATAAAAATAAAAAATGTCCGGCCTATATACCGGATTTTGTAAAACTGGCAGAAAGTTATGAGGCATATGGAATTCGTATTACGAAAGAAGAGGAAATAGAAGGCGCATTTAACTATGCACTAAAACATAAAGATGCACCAACCATTATTGAATGTATCATTGAACGTGAAGCAAATGTTTTTCCAATTGTGCCGACAGGAAAAACGTTAGACGATATGATTATGGATTAGAAAATGGAAAAGGAGATCATTCAAAATTAAGAAAGGCCGGGTATAAATATGGAAGTAAAAAAGAGATATATATCACTTTATGTGGAAAACAGGATTGGCGTATTGGCAAAGATTTCAGGATTGTTAGCAGGAAAATCCTATAATATGAATACGCTGACGGTTGGAGAGACAGAAGATCCGACAGTATCAAGAATGACCATTGGGCTGACCATAGATGATATAACGTTTGAGCAAGTGAAAAAACAGTTAAACCGCTGCGTTGTAGTGATTAAAGTAATTGATTTATCAGGGGTAAAAATTCATAAGAAAGAGCTTTTGTTTATTAAGGTTTCAAGCTGTTCTGAAAAGGACAAAGCAGAGATTTTCAGAATAGCACAGGCATTTCATCTGGAAATCGTGGACTATGACAGGCATCGTGTCATGGTGCAGTGCGTTAAAACAGAAGGAGAAAATAATGATATGATTGCTCTGTTTAACGACCTCTTTGTCAACCGAATTGAGGTAGTGCGTGGAGGAAGCGTGGCAATGGAGGCGATTTCTACACAAAATCAATAGGAATGTTAGAATAGTCTCAATCCCTTAGGATAATGATTTTTGAGAATGCCGTTTTGTGCTTTGCCCCAGCCAAGGGAAATTCCCTGATAGCATACGAGCGTCCAGGAATGGAAATCTGTGCTGCAGGGAATGGTTTCCCCATGCAGATAGCGAACAGCGGTTTCGTAGTTACAGTCTGTATATTGGGTACAATCTTTTGGGGACAGTGCCATTGCCAGAGCATGGGCGGGTTCAAAGCGGTTTTTCTTATGGGTGCCCAGATGGAGACCGGCACGCATAATTTTAATTCCTTTTAGAGAAATCATTTGTTCTGGAATCAGATAAAGTTCTTCTCCAAAGTATTGGAATATGTTGTTGCCATTTAGCTGTTTGATGACAGAGTAGCAGTCAGCAGATGGCGTGGTCAGAAAGTTTTTTGTAAAATCCAGATAGCCAGAAAGGTCAGTTTGTCTATTTGTTGTCTTTGAAGCCACTTGTTTTGGCGATAAAGTGGCTTTCCTTTTTTTTGATTTTTTTCGTGATGTACTTTCTGGTTTTGAAGTAAGTGTTTCTGTTTTTTTTGCAGGGCAGGAAATTGCAGACAAAGAGGCAGTGCGCTTTTGGAATCTTGCTGCAAAATGTCCTTCTCCTTTTAGCTTATGAGGCCAGAGCCGGAGGGCTTTTTTGATTTCAGGGGATTTCGTATCAGTAAATTCTGGTCTGCCGCCTTCTAAGCCGCAGTCTGTTGGCAGAATGATCCGCCAGTCCTCTAATAAATAGTCGGGATGTGCGGATAAAAACCATGCAACCATTTTTTCGTTTTCTTCCGGTGAAAAGGTGCAGGTAGAATAGACCATAACACCACCTGGGGCTAACATCTGGTCTGCATATTCTAATATCATTTGCTGTCGGTCTCTGCACACATCCACCTGCTCTAATGACCATTCTTTTATTGCGTTTTCGTCTTTTCGAAACATTCCTTCTCCGGAACAGGGAGCATCCACAACGATTTTGTGAAAAAAGTGCGGAAAATGTTCTGCCATTTTGTCTGGCGGTTCATTGCATACAACACAGTTTCCAACACCAAAACGTTCTATATTCTGCGATAGGATTTTGGCTCTGGTAGGAAAGATTTCGTTGGAAACGAGAAGCCCTTCTCCTGAAAGCCTTCCGGCAATCTGGGTTGATTTGCCGCCTGGTGCTGCACAGAGGTCGCATACAAGGTCGCCGGGTTCTGGATTTAGCAGGCTGACCACGGACATGGCACTTGGTTCCTGAATATAGTAGGCGCCGCCCTCGTGCAGAGGATGTTTTCCAGGATGTTCTTCTGGCACAGCATAAAAGCCTTCCTTTGCCCAGGCAACAGGTGCAAGGGTAAAAGGAAGGGTTTTTGTGGAAAGATTATTATTGAATTTCAGTGGATTTATCCGCAGGCCATACGCATTTGGTTTCTGTAAACTTTCTAAAAAGCTGTCTGCTTCTTCCTTTAGAAGCCGATGCATACGGTCAGTGAAATCTTTAGGGAAATTCATTGGTTTAACCATCTCTTTCTATGTTTGTGCCTGATGTTTAAAGATATTTTTATATCAAGTCAATAATATCTACATTTTCTCCAGTGATGCCGATATGGGCGCCATCTTTTGCTTCATTGGTATCTTTATGTGCTACCAGCCATTTATTTAGAGCCCAGAGCAGCTTGTCCTCATCATTTTTAACGGTAATATTTGGTTTTGCTTCATTGGTTCCTTTTGGCAGGACAATAATTACACGGAAGCCTTCTCCTTTCTTTGCGCTGCAGGGAGCGTAGTGGAGTGTTGTAGCATACAATTCAACAGCAGTACCCTTTGGACAGAGGAACGCTTCTGTGAGGGAAGAATTAATTTGTCCATCAATAATATCCTGTTCATGGGCTACAAGTAAAATAACATCGTCTGCTGCAATGTCTATTTCACTGTCTCTGTGATATTCAAAACAGTTGAGCTTTGTGTTTGTTCCATTGCAGTAACCAATCTGGATTGGCATACCGCCATAACAGTTGTCGCGAAGCTGTGTAAAAACTTCTTCTGCTTCCAATACATCAACGGAAGGAACATAAATTACAGAATCAGCCGGTTTTTCAGAGTTGCTTTCTAATGTGCTTAAAAGACTGGAAAAGTTGAAGCCTTCTACTACTTTTCCATAGGTGGCAAATGCCTTGTCAAATACGGATTGAATTTTCATACTTTACCTCATTTCTGCAGACCATTGTCTTTGGTTTCTGCGTTTTTTATAATTCACAGTATACCATAATTTGGAAGGATAGGAAACGGTAAATTTGCAGGCGGTATGTACTGTTTAAAGAATTATAGTAACTATATAGGATATTTTTGGATATTTCCTTAGAAGAATAGATTGTGAAACAGAAGATGATAGGATATAATAAGAAAACAAAAGCTGCTGGCTTTGCAGCGCCAGACGGCATAGCCGGATGGTTTTTCGCATGATGTTTAGAACAGCCGTGAATAGTAAGGGAAAACAGGCTGAACGGAGGGATGGGGATGAAAATAATGGATGCCAAGGATGGATATGTGCAGCATATGGGGATGTATCCGGTGATCAACCTGACGTTAAAATCAGCAAAGCAGCCTGTGTTTGAATCAGCATATTACAAGTTGAAGAGAGAGATTGTGGAAGAATTTAAAAGACATCGGTATGTACTGCAAAGTGATAAAATGGATACAGACGACAAGAACTTGTTTCAGAAGATTGCAGGCGAAAATGCAGATTACAATGGGTATTCCGGTTCGTTAAAGTTTTTGTGCAAATGCCTTTATCAGGTAACAGGGAAAAAGACTGTTATATTAATTGATGAATATGATGTGCCATTGGAAAATGCATATTTTCGGGGATTTTATGATGAAATGGTTGATTTTATCCGTTCTTTGTTTGAGTCTGGATTAAAAACAAATAATTATTTACAGATTGCCGTAATTAGCGGGTGTCTGAGGGTTGCAAAGGAGAGTATTTTCACAGGTTTAAACCATTTAAATATTATCTCTGTACTGGATAGAAAATATAGTGAACATTTCGGGTTTACAGAGCCAGAAGTATTACAAATGATGAAATATTATGAAGTAGAGAGCCGTTTTTCAACGATGAAAGAATGGTATGATGGTTATATGTTTGGAGAAACGGAGGTCTATAATCCGTGGAGTGTTATTAAATTTTTATACGATTTATATTCAGATGTCAACGCCTTTCCACGCTCATATTGGATTAATACCAGCTCTAATGATACTATAAAAGATTTAATTATCAGGGCTGACAGGGAAACAAAAGGGCAGATTGAAACACTCCTGGATGGAAAGACACTGGATATTCAGGTGCATGAAGAAGTGACTTATGAAGATATGCATGGCAGTGGTGAGAATTTGTGGAATTTTCTTTATTTCACGGGGTATCTGACAAAAGGAAGTGAATATTTTGATGAGTCTTCCATTTTTTTACGTGTACGGATTCCCAATGCAGAAGTGAAAACAATTTATCGAAGTACGCTTCTTAACTGGTTTAGGGATGTGATTAAGAAAGAAGATTTTCGGGATTTGTATTGTGCAATGGAAAATGGTGATGCAGAGAGGATGACGGAAATATTAAGCGGCCAGCTTTTTCATACAATTAGTTTCTATGACAGCGCCGAAAACTTTTATCATGGATTCCTTGCAGGAATACTAAGCCAGAGTGAGAATTATCTGGTAAAGTCTAATCGGGAAGCCGGAAATGGACGCTCTGACATTATGGTAAAAAGTCCTTCTTTGCGGGGCAGATCTTTTGTTTTGGAACTGAAAATATCAGATACAATAGATGATTTGGAAATGGATGCAGAAAAAGCCTTACAACAAATACATGATAAAAAATATATGGAAGAATTATGGGCAGAGGGTTATAGAAAAATTGACTGCTATGGTGTGTCGTTTTACCGGAAAGATTGTGAAGTCCGGTTTGGAAAGCCAGAAAATGACATTAGCTAGAGCGTGTTTAAATGGTAACGGAGTGAACAGTAACCGTTTTTTGTTTTGTGAGTGGGATTGTCATGGCCGCCTTGTTGTAATATGGGAGAAATGAAGGTATAATATGTGAATAGATAAAATGTGGCAGATACAGGGGGAGATATCAGATGCGAGTTGCGTTAGGACAGCTTGACATGGTGTGGGAGGATAAAGAGCATTCATATAAAAAGGCCGAAAAGATGGCAGAAGAAGCGGCAGCGTCAGAGTGTGATATTATTATTTTTCCAGAAATGTCTTTGACCGGGTTTTCAATGAATTTAAAAAAGATTGGTGAGGATGAAAAGAATTCAGAGACGGTGGAGAAAATGCAGAATCTGGCACAGCGGTTACATCTGGCAATTGGTTTTGGCTGGGCAGCGTTGGGAAAAAATCCAGAGGACAAAGGGACAAATCGTTTTACCCTGATGGAATCATCTGGAAGAAAGCTTGTGGATTATGTGAAGCTGCACCCATTTTCTTATGGACAGGAAAACAGATATTATGAAAAAGGACAGGAAATTGTGACGGTTCCGTTTTTGGGGCGTATGGTCGGTTTGTTTATTTGTTATGATTTACGGTTTCCTGAAATATTTCAGGCAGCGGCAAAAAAGGCAGATATTTTCTTTGTGATTGCCAACTGGCCGGAACTGCGCAGTGCTCATTGGGAAACTTTACTTCGTGCAAGGGCAATTGAGGCACAGGCGTATGTGGTTGGTGTAAATTGTGTCGGGAAGCGGGATAAAATGATATATTCTGGTGACAGTATGGCTGTGGATGCGATGGGAAATATTTTGGGAAGGATTTCTAATAAAGAAGGAATTTTAATCTGTGATTTGGATGACCGTGCATGGTCTTTGCGCCGGAAATTTGCAACGGCGGCAGACCGGAGAGAGAGTTTCTATGGAGAGTGCTTTCAGAAAGAATGAATAATACAATGAGGAGACAAAAATGAGACAATATGAGTTAGCGATTCGGATTGCCCAGATTCACCATCTGGTGGATGAAAGAAAATATAAAAAGGCATTGGCTGTGATTCAGACTTTAGATGTAAAACAGGTTCGGTCAGTAAGTGATTTAAAGGTCTTTGGGGAAGTGTATACAAGGACAGAGCGGTATGCGGAGGCGAAGGAAATTTATTTGAAAATCTGCCGTACTTCTAAAAACAGAAGGGTTCTGTACCGTCTGGTGTATCTTTCTATCCGCACAAATTCACTGGAGGATGCAGAAGCATTTTATCAGGAATATCTGCAGATGAATCCGGGTACACGAGATGCTTTGGTTTTGCGATATCGGATTGATAAGGCTGCCAGAGTGCCGATTGGGCGGTTGATTGAAATTCTGCAGGATTTAAAACAGGAAGAATATATTGAAGAATGGGCGTATGAGCTTGCGAAACTCTATCATCGTGCCGGACGCCGGGAAGAGTGTATGGAAGAGTGTAAAGATATTATACTCTGGTTTGGAAGCGGCGAAATTGTAGAGCGGGCTAAGATTTTGGTGGATCATTTAAAAGAGAGAGATCCCATTCCTTATTATGATGATAAAGATTTTACACTTCCAAAGAAAGAAGAACCGAATCCTTATGATACTGGTTCCTTGCCTGATTTGAATGAATTTATTAAAGAGCGTAAGGCATTAAAACGGGCTGACCGGGCGGCGAAAAAAGTGGAAGCGGATTATGAGGTGGATAGCAAAGAAATAGCTTACAGTGAGAAAAAGGAGGAGAAGAGCGTAAAGAAGGCGAAAGGACAGGCGGCATCTGATACAGAGTTTATTGATGATTATGAAGAGGATGACTTTGAATTGCCGCAGGTTGCCAGAGGAGGAATCCATAAGTTATCTAATCTGTTAAAGTTTGGGAGAAAAGATGAGGATAAGGACAAGACAGATAAGAAAGGGGAAGGACTTCAGGAACAGGAAAACGAAGAAGCTGTGTGGAAAGTGGAGCAAGAGCGTAAGGCGGCTGAGCAGGAAAGAAAAGCAGCAGAACAGGAGCGTAAGGCGGTTGAGCAAGAAAGAAAAGCAGCAGAACGGGAACGTAAGGCAGCAGAGCAGGAAAGAAGGGCAGCAGAGCGGGAGCGCAAAGTAGCAGAGCAGAAGCGTGAAGAGGCAGAACGGGAACGCAAAGAGGCGGAACAGGAAGTTGCCATGCCAGAGAAAGAGAAGACAGGGCAGTGGGAAGAAGAGACAAAAAAAGTACCAGTGCAGAAAATAAAAGAACAAGAAAAAAAGGTGTCGGAACCGAAAAAGGAGAGATCAGAAGATCAGGAGATATCGATAGTGGAAAAGGGGGAAACACTGTCGCAAAAAGAGGCTTCAGAGTTTGAAAAGAAAGAACCAGAAGCTGTTCAGGAAACGGTACAGGTCAAAAAAGAGAAACGGAAAAAGAAAAAGGTGGAATATGTTCCGCATTCTCAGTCTGGTACTGGAATTACACAGGATCTTGCCAGGGAGATTACTGCAATTTATGAGATGGAGCAGCAGGAGCAGTTAAAGGAAGAGACGATTACTGTAATCAAGGGCGAAGAAGTAAAGGCAGAAGTGAAAAAGCATGTACCAGAAGCAGAAACGAAAGAGCATATGGCAGAAAAAGAGCAGGCTGAACTTCCAAGACCAGGAAGGAGAGTAAGACCGACAGTAGAGCCAAAGGATAAAACGAATATTGCCACCAGCCTTGTTGACCGTATGACACAGGCAATACAGAAAAGTGCTTCTAATAAATCTTACATATCGATTGATATAGAAGAAATAAGGAAAAGTGAGCGGGCAAAAGCAGCGGCGAAAAAGCCGGCGCCACAGCAGAACATCCAACAGAAAGAAGAGATGGCACGACCGCAGAAGATACGGCGGGAGGAGACAGTACGGACACAGGAAATGCAGCAGGAGGCAGAGACGGTACAGACACAGAAGATACAGCAGGAGGAAGAAATAGTACAATCACAGAAAGTACCACAGGGGAAAGAAACAGGGGCAGCAAAAGATTCGCTGGCTGAGTTGTTAGAGAAAGAAGCGGAGGAAGAACAGACAGTACAAGAACAGGCAGAAAATGAAGAAGCACTTTTGAAGAATCTTTTGGAAGAGGAAATTGAGGATCCGAAGCAACTGCCGGAAGAGCCTAAGAAAGAGGAAATTGCGCAGTCAGAAGTTATGGAAGCAGAGAATGAGCTGAAAGAGGAGATTGAACAATCGGAGGCTGTGGAGACAGAGGAAGAAACGGAACAGTCAGAGGTTATAGAGTCAGTAAAAGAAACAGTACCACAGAAAGAGGAGGAACCAGAAGAAGAGGTTGTGCAGTCGGAAGTTGCAGAGGCCATTGAAGAAACGGTGTCACAGGAAGAGAAAGAGCCAGAAGAAGAGGTTGTAAAGTCAGAAGTTGCAGAGGCCATTGAAGAAACAGTGTCACAGGAAGAGGAAGGGTCGGAAGAAGAGGTTGTAAAGCCGGAAGTTGCAGAGGCCATTGAAGAAACGGTGCCACAAGAAGAGGAGGAACCAGAAGAAGAGGTTGTGCAGCCGGAAGTTGCAGAGGCCATTGAAGAAATGGTGTCACAGGAAGAGAAAGAGCCAGAAGAAGAGGTTGTGCAGTCGGAAGTTGCAGAAACTATTGAAGAAACAGTGCCACAGGAGGAATCAGAAGAGGAGATAGCAAAAACGAAATTTGTGGAACCAGAGGAAGAGAAGTCGGAAGAAATGGAGAGCACAAAGGATTTATCAGAAACCATTCAAGCAGTAAAAAGAGGTGGTTTTGTATTGCAGGACTATCATGCGCCAGAAATTCCAGTGGTTGAAACAAATTATGGTGGAATGCCGCAGATTATGTATGAAGACCTGCCAACCACCAGAGCATTACAGCAGTCATTCAGTGATGTGTTGCGACTGATTGAAGGGGAACTTGATCCATCTCATTTTGTATTAATGGGAGATGGAGTGGAGCGGATTGTAGGAGTATCGAAAAAGATTGTCCATGTGATGAAAAAGTCGCACTATCTGTCACAGGGAAGAATTGCCAAAATCCGTGCAAGTCAGTTAAACAAAATGGATTTAATCAGTTTTCGCACGCAGTTAAAAGGGAACTGTCTGTTAATTGAAGAAGCATCGGATTTGTTGTTCCCGACGATTACAAAAGTATTTTCGATTATGGAAGAATATGATGGCGATTTTGTTGTAATATTATCTGATGAGGGAACAACACTGGATCAGTTATTCCGGTTTGTTCCGGTATTGGCAAAGCGATTCAAATATATTATTGATATTACAAAGTATACAGAAAAAGATTATGCTGATAACTAATACATCATAAATTAATTTTCTGATCGTTGACATGCGCACTCAAAAAATCTATTGTTTAACTATCAGTAATTTAATATCCGCTCTAGAAACAGGAGGAATAGAGTTATGAATGGAGATGCAAACATAGTAATTAATGTAATTGGACATACTAACCCAGATACAGATTCCCTGTGCTCTGCGATTGCATATGCCTATCTGAAACGAAAAGTGACAGGGGATAATTATGTGGCAAAGCGTGCGGGTCAGATTAATGCGGAGAGTAAGTTTGTACTGGAATATTTTAATGCAGATATTCCAGATTATCTGGGAGATGTGCGCACACAAGTTATGGACATTGATGTGAATCGTGTAACAGGAGTGGGAGAAATGATTTCTATAAAAGCTGCCTGGAAGGTGATGCAGGAAGGTGGCTGGCAGACGCTTCCGGTAGTTGATTCTTCTGGGAAGCTGAAAGGATTGCTTACGGTAGAAGATATTGTGAAGTCTTATATGGATATCTATGACAGTAAGGTGATTGCTAATTCCAAGACACCGTTTCGTAATATTGTGGAGACTTTGGAAGGGGAAATGCTCTATGGAAATCCAGACGAATGTGTTCAGTCGGGAAAATGCCTGATTGCGGCGGCAAATCCTGATTTAATGGAAAGTTACATTGAAGAGAATGATATTGTGATTTTAGGAAACAGGTATGAATCACAGCTTTGTGCGATAGAGATGGATGCGAAATGTATTGTTGTCTGTGATGGTGCGAAGGTATCCTTTACGATTAGAAAACTGGCAGAAAGCCATAACTGTTTTATTATTCAGACGCCATATGATACGTTTACGGCATCCCGTCTGATTAATCAGAGTATACCAATTGGTTATTTTATGAAGAGAGAGAAGCTGCTTACCTTTGGACTGGGAGAAGCTTTAGATGATATTCGGGATGCTATGGCAAAAAAGCGATACCGTGATTTTCCGATTCTGGATTGGAATGGAAATTATTTTGGAATGATTTCCAGAAGAAACCTGATGGGAGCACGCAAAAAGAAGGTAGTTATGGTAGACCACAATGAGCCAGGGCAGGCGGTCAATGGTATTGAGGAAGCGCAGATTCTTGAAATTATTGACCATCACCGGATTGGAAGCATTGAAACGGTGGGGCCGGTGTATTTTCGCAATCAGCCTTTGGGATGTACAGCAACGATTATTTATCAGATGTTTCAGGAACTTGCTGTAGAAATTCCGCCTGAAATTGCCGGGCTTTTATGTTCTGCTATTTTGTCAGATACCTTGATTTTCCGGTCTCCAACTTGTACGCAGGTAGATAAAGATGCGGCAGAACAGCTTGCTAAAATTGCAGGCGTCATTCCGGAAGAATATGCTGCAAAGATGTTCCAGGCAGGCAGTAACCTTTCTGTAAAATCTCCGGGAGAGATTTTTTATCAGGACTTCAAGAAGTTTGAATTTGACGAGGTGACGCTTGGTGTAGCACAGATTAATTCTATGACGGCAAAAGAACTGGAACTGATTCGGGATAAGATGATTCCATATCTGCCAAAGGCGCAGTCAGAGCATAGGATAGATATGATTTATTTTATGCTGACCAATATTATGGAAGAAAAGACAGAACTTCTCTGTGAGGGAGACGGCGCAAAAGAGCTGGCAATAAAAGCGTTTTTCCTGCCGCAGGAGACAGAGCAGCTTGTTTTGCAGCATGTTGTATCCAGAAAGAAACAGGTGATTCCGGCATTGATGACAGCCTTGCAGGAATAGAGCAGTTGGACTTTTTATCAGTGAATTGTTATAATGTTTTTCAAGCTTGTTTCACACGATCATCTGTGTTGTCAAAAAAAGCAGAAGAAAGAAAATTAATAGGAAGTAAATGGAAGGAGAATATAAAATTATGAGTGAAATTGAAAATTGTGGGCACGATTGTTCAAGCTGTTCTGCGGAATGTGCCAGCCGTGATCCGAAAAGTTTATTAGAAAAACCGCATGCACAGAGTACAATTCGTAAAGTAATCGGAGTGGTTAGCGGAAAAGGCGGAGTTGGAAAATCAATGGTATCTTCCATGCTTGCTGTTAATTTCCAGAGGAAAGGATATCATACTGCTATACTGGATGCCGACATTACGGGGCCTTCCATTCCAAAGGCTTTTGGAATTACGGGTCGTGCTACAGGGAATGAAGATGGTATTTATCCGGTTGTGTCTAAAACAGGGATTCAGACAATGTCTGTCAACTTATTGTTAGAAGATACGACAGATCCGGTTATTTGGAGAGGACCAGTGATTGCAGGGACAGTAAAGCAGTTCTGGCAGGATGTAATCTGGTCTGATGTGGACTGTATGTTTGTTGATATGCCACCAGGAACGGGGGATGTACCATTAACTGTTTTCCAGGCGGTTCCGGTTGATGGGATTATTGTTGTCACTTCCCCACAGGAGCTGGTTTCCATGATTGTTGCAAAGGCCGTTAAAATGGCACAGATGATGGATATCCCTGTTATTGGAATTGTCGAAAATATGAGTTATGTAGAGTGCCCTGGGTGTAAAGAGCGAATCGAAGTTTTTGGAAAAAGCCATGTAGATGAAGTTGCGGCACAATACGGTCTGCCAGTACTTGGGAAAATTCCTATGACGCCAGCGATTGCGGCAGCATGTGATGCAGGTGATGTAGAAAGTCTGCAAGGAAACTGGCTTGACGGCGCAGTTGACGCTATAGAAGCAGTTTCTTCCGAACGGTAGTTTGCTACAAAGGTTTTAACTCTTAAATTAAAAAGGCAGAGAAAATACTATATTTTCCCTGTCTTTTTTTGTCCTTGTTGTTCTATTCCCCTATACAGAGTGAATATAGATAGGAAGAGAATAGAGCATAGGAGGAGCGAAAGGACATGAATCAATATGAAAGAATTGTATCATACATATATCAGTACCGCCAGGATGAGAAAGGAGCCAATGTAGGATATGTACGGCTTGAAAAGAGGGGAAATACCTGCCGGCTTTTTGTTCAGATGCGTGCGGTGCCGATGAGCAGTATGCCAAAAGTTTATTTATATCGGCAACTTGAACAGGGGATCAGCAAAATCTATGCCGGACAGATGGCAGTAAGGGGAGGGAGCATGCTGTTTAAAGCGGACAGCAGTGCGGAAAACCTTTTTGGTTCAGAACAGGGAATAGAAGAAATGGATGGCATTTTTATTGATACGGAGGAAGAACTTTATTTTGCTTCTTCGTGGAAAAATGACAGTTTTTATCTGGGGGCCAAAAAGGATGGTAAAAATAGTTCGGAATCGATACAGAAAACGGCAGAGCAGGAAGGGGAACAGGCAGAGAATTTGCAGGAAGCTTCTATGGAAAATGAGACAGAGCGGCAGAGTGCGGCTGTACAACAAAATGATGTTATACAGGAAGATGCTGTTTTCCAAAAAAAGGAAGAAGAGAACGAGAGTAAAGTGATACCGGAAACAGTCAATTCAGAAGCGGTGGAAACAAAGCAACAGGTTACGGAAAGGGTACAGCAACATAATACATTAATGAAGGATACGATAGATGATGCTATGATGGAAAAGGCAGACAGGTCAGAAACAAGGGGCAGCCAAAGAGAAAGGGGGCAAACAGGGGGTAATCAAGGAGAGAAATCGGAAGAAACAGATATACAGATGCAGTCTATTTGCGGAGTATGCCCATTTAAGAGAAAGACATATGATTATGGAAAGAAAATACTTATGACTTTTCCATCTATGAAGCCGTTTCAGCCAGGGGTGACGAAAGCCTGTGTGCGCATGGAATTACAGGATATTGGATGTCTGCCGATTGCTTCCTGGTCATTGTCAGGGAATCGATTTTTACTACATGGATATTACTGTTACCGTCATCTTTTGTTTGCACAGATGGAAGATGGCAGATATGTACTTGGTGTTCCGGGAATCTATAGCGATAGGGAACGGAAAAATGCTCTTCGGTTTGGATTTTCAGATTTTCAGTCAATCGGAGATTTTGGAATGCAGCAGGGTGCCTTTGGATACTGGCTTTTGGAGCTTCCAGAGGAGAATCAGAGGTTTTCGTTTAAGTAGGAAAAAATCAGGTGGTCTGTCCATTCTCCGTAGATTTCCGCATATTTTTGTAAATAGCCTTCTTCTACGAAACCAAGTTTGGAAAGCAAGCGGATGGAAGGCAGATTGTTTGGCTGCACATATGCTTCAATTCGATGCAGGCCGATCTCTTTCATCACAAGCGGAATCAGGAGGGCAAGAGCTTCTAACATATATCCGTGATGACAGTAGTCTTTGCCGAGTTTATAACCAAGCATACATTTTTGGAAAGTACCATGGACTATATTATTAAAGCAGACAGAGCCAATGGGGACTTTGGGGGCTTCCTGCAAAAAAATCCAGTAACGGAGATAGGAAAGTTTCAAAAAAGCGTCGTATTCACAAAGTAAATTGGAGTGATGGAAATCCGTTGTATAAAAAATATTGGGACG
Source organism: uncultured bacterium (assembly GCA_947651225.1). Lineage (GTDB taxonomy): Bacteria > Bacillota > Clostridia > Lachnospirales > Lachnospiraceae > Butyribacter. The sequence goes on from CANSYK010000077.1 coordinate 16,116, forward strand.
CAATGGTTCAAAAGGCTCTAGGAATTGTTTGTTTTCCTGATAGAACCGACAGACTGCTTCGGCGTATTCCGGCCGTAGTACCTGCAAAATTAGGCGGTTAGTTTGATATGTAAATTGCATAAGTATCTCCTTGCATTTTTAGATTCGATTCGCTACACTATTATACAATAAAATAGAAACGAGGGAAAGCATGAAAATGCAGGAGTGGACAAGTGATGATATAAAGTACATGAAAGAGGCATTAAAACAGGCAGAAAAGGCAGAGAGAATAGAGGAAGTGCCGATTGGCTGTGTAATTGTGCATCAGGGTAGAATTATAAGCAGGGGATATAACAGGCGTAATATTCAGGCGAGTGCTTTGGCACATGCGGAGATTTTGGCGATTAAAAAAGCAAGTAAAAAGATGGGGGACTGGCGGTTAGAGGAATGTATTATGTATATAACTCTGGAGCCATGTCCTATGTGCGCAGGGGCGATTGTTCAGGCAAGAATTCCTAAAGTGGTAATCGGGGCAATGAATCCCAAGGCGGGATGTGCTGGTAGTATTTTAAATCTTTTAGAGGAAAGGCGTTTCAACCATCAGGTTGAAACAGTTCGTGGCGTTCTGGAAGAGGAATGCCAAATAAAAATGAAAAATTTTTTTAAAAGCCTTCGGGAGAAAAAGAAGAAATAGTTGAAAATTAGACGTTTATAGGGTATTATATTCTGTGAGCGTCTGTTTTTAATCTATAAAAACGCCAAAAGCCTCTGAAACAGGGTATAAGAGCAAAAAATATAGTGCATTCTGCAGAAATACTCTGCAAAAAATATATAAACCTGAAAGGAGAACAGAGCAATATGAAAATTATTATGCTAGGAGCGCCTGGTGCAGGCAAAGGAACACATGCAAAGGGGATTGTAGAGAAATATAAAATCCCAACCATCTCAACAGGAGATATTTTCCGCCAGAATATCAAAGATGGTACAGAGCTTGGGAAAAAGGCAAAAAGCTATATGGATGCCGGGGATTTAGTGCCGGATGAGCTTGTATGTGACCTGGTTGTTGATCGTCTGGAAAAAGACGATTGCAAGAATGGTTATATTTTGGACGGATTTCCAAGGACAATTCCTCAGGCAGAGGCTTTAACGGCTGCTTTGAAGGAAAAAGGAACAGCGATTGACTATGCGATTGATATTGAGATGACAGATGAAGCAATTGTAGAACGCATGGCTGGAAGACGTGTCTGCGCAAAATGTGGCGCAACATTCCATACCGTAAACATTCCTCCAAAGCAGGAGGGAGTTTGTGATAATTGCGGCGGAGAGCTTGAGCTTCGTGATGATGACAAACCGGAAACTGTTAAAAAGAGACTTTCTGTTTACCATGAGCAGACAGCTCCATTAATTGAGTATTACAAAAATCAGGGGATTTTGCATGAAATTGATGGTTCCCTTGGTTTAGAAGGTACAGGAGCAGCAATCAGTAAAGTTCTTGATGCGTAGATTATAGAATAGAAAGAAGGCATATTATGTCAGTTACAATTAAATCTGAACATGAAATTGAATTGATGAGAGAGGCAGGACGAATTCTTTCCATTGTACATGATGAAATGGGAAAAATTATACGTCCCGGAATTAGTACGATGGATATTAATAGGAGAGGGGAAGAAGTAATTAAGAGTTTTGGTTGTATTCCTTCTTTCTTGAATTATCAGGGCTATCCGGCTTCCATTTGTGTATCAGTAAATGATGAAGTGGTACATGGAATTCCAAGCAAAAAGCATATACTAAAAGAAGGCGATATTGTCAGCCTGGATGCCGGGGTGATTTATAAGGGGTATCAGTCTGACGCTGCCCGTACACATGCAGTTGGACAAATATCTGAGGAAGATCAGCGGCTGATTGACATTACTAAGCAGAGTTTTTTTGAGGGAATTAAATTTGCAAAGGCAGGAAATCATTTATTTGATATATCAAAGACGATTCAGAAATTTGTTGAGGACAACGGATATTCTGTTGTCAGGGATTTAGTTGGACATGGCATTGGCAGGAAGCTGCATGAAGAGCCGCAGATTCCAAACTTTAAGCCGATTGGAAGGGGAATGAAGCTCCGGCCTGGTATGACTTTGGCAATTGAGCCGATGGTAAATGCAGGGGCATATGAAGTATGGATGTTAGAAGATGACTGGACGGTTGTAACGAAAGATTCTACGAAATCTGCGCACTATGAAAATACGGTTCTGATTACCGATGGTGAGCCGGAGCTTCTTTCTTATAATAAAGACTTGTTGTAAAATGGAGGGAAATATGTCTAAAGAAGATGTAATTGAAATTGAAGGAATCGTAGTGGAAAAGCTTCCAAATGCGATGTTTAAGGTGGAATTGGAGAATGGGCATCAGGTGTTAGCTCATATCAGCGGAAAGTTGAGGAAAAATTTTATCCGCATCCTGCCAGGGGATACTGTAACAATGGAAATGTCCCCATATGACCTGACAAAAGGGCGCATTACGTGGAGAGATAAATAATGCTGTGGGAATAATGGCGCTGCCGGTTGACGGTCAGCACAGAAAATATGCGAAACAATAGCTGCCTGGCTTTTCAGATTGGGGCGGCTATTTTTGCGTGCAAAAAAATAAAAAAGCATGGAAAAGTGCATCAGATTCCTCTAAAACCACGTTATTATTAATAGAAGTATTTTTAAGAAAGAAAGAGCCAAAAACAGTTAGGAAATGCATTTTGGCTTATAAAAAAGGAGGAAATGATATGGCAGGAAGAAAAATGTGGAAGCCCGTGGCAGCCGTGTTATGTGTTCTTGCTTTGATTGGCGTAGTGGTTTGGCAGCGCAGTGGACAAAAGGATGATTTAGACTGGGGAGCAGTTACAGATTATCCGGCACAGAAGACGGATGCAGATATTATTCAACTGCAGAAAGTAAACTATCCAGAAGAAGAGAAAGGGCAGGAGATAGATTCTGCTTATCTGGCGAATTTGAAGAAATTTTACCAGAGTTCGATTTGTGACACATTGACAAGTGAGAATGGGGAAAACCGTGTCTATTCTCCAGTAAATCTTTATCTTTGCATGGCAATGTTGACGGAGATGACAGATGGCAGGACAAAAAAGCAGCTTATGGAAGCATTAGGGCAGACCGAGGAAGAGAAAGTCAGAGAACAGAGCAGGATGATTTGGCAGAATGTATATATGGATAATGATGTTGCAAAATGTATTCTGGGTGATTCGATTTGGCTGAATCAGGATATTCCATTTCAGGAGGAAGTGTTAAAGTCACTGTCCGAAAATTACTATACAGAAACATTTCAGGGACAGATGGGTTCCAAAATGGAGCAGAGGATTCAGAAATGGATTAATAGTATGACCGGAAATAAGTTGAGAGAGGAGGCTGGGGAGATAAAAACAGATGCTATGACAGTGTTTGTGCTGCTGTCGACAGCTTACTTTTATGACCAGTGGATTACGCCTTTTCAGGAAAGTGATACAAAGGAGGATACTTTTACGAATGCAGACGGAGAAAAGGTGTCCTGTGATTTTATGAACAGCCAGAGGCTTGGCAGTGCATATCAGTCAAAACGTTTTCAGGCAGCTTCTCTGGAATTTGAAAATGGGAATTCCATGCTTTTGGTTTTACCAGAGGAAGGGGTTACAACTGAGGATTTGTTGAAAGAGGATATGGAGGAGATTTTACATCTTTCAGCAGACCATGGCGATGCTTTTGCATATGGTGAGGTTACATTATCTTTGCCCAAATTTGCAATCAGCAGTAATCTGGATTTAATTCCTGTAATGAAAAATATGGGAGTGACAGATTTGTTTGAAGTAGGGGATGCTGATTTTACAAAGCTGCTTGGTGAGCAAAGTAAGGAAGAAAATCCGGTTTTTGTAAGCAGGGTGCAGCAGGCTTCCAAAGCGGCAGTTGATGAAAATGGATGCAGCGTGGCTTCCTTTACGGAGGTAGAGTTAAGGACAGGAAGTGCGATGCCAACAGAGAAGTTTATAATCAACTGTGACCATCCGTTTCTATTTATCATCAGCAATTATGATGGGATTCCTGTTTTTGCAGGAGTGGTAAACCAGATGGAAGAATAAGGAATGGAGTGAGTGCCTGTGACAGTGAAAAAATTATGGAAGGTGGCCATGGCAGTGATTGTATTTGTGCTGCTCGGCGGCGGCATCTGGTATCAAGGTGCATAGGAAAAGAAGGAAAAAGCGGATGCTGGGACAGATAATATTGTTCTGGTACAAAAGGTAGATTTTCCAGAAAAGAAACGCAGGGAAAGTGTAAACAAGGCTTATCTGGGGAATTTGATGCCCTTTTATGAGAATTCGGTTCGTAATCTGTTGCTCAGTCAAAATGAGGAAAAATGTGTCTATTCTCCAGTAAATCTTTACCTTTGCATGGCAACGCTTACTGAAATGACGGATGGCAAGACAAAGCAACAGCTTATGGATGCATTGGGACAGAAAGATACGGAAGAAATTCGGGAGCAGAGCCAGGCGATTTGGAAAAGTGTGTATACAGATCATTTACTTTCCGAATGTATTTTGGGAAAATCGATTTGGCTGAATGAGAGTGTTCCTTTTCAGAAAGAGGTATTGGAAATGCTGGCAGAGCACTATTATGCGGAAACATATCAGGGCTTAATGGGGAAAGAGATGGGTCAGAGAATTCAAGAATGGGTTAATGATATGACGAAGAACATATTGGAGCAGGAAGCAAAAAGTATTCAGACAGATGTAGCAAGAACAGTATTTGTATTGATGTCAACCGCTTACTTTTATGACCAGTGGGTAGAACTTTTTAGCAGTAGTTATACAAAAAGAGATACATTTAAGAATGCAGATGGGAAAGAGGTGGAGTGTGAGTTTATGAACCGGACAGAAGGCCGGGGGATTTATCAGACAAAACGTTTTCAGTCGACCTGGCTGGAATTTGAAGGAGGCAGCAATATGTTTCTTTTTCTGCCGAAACGGGGAGTTTCTCTTGAGGAGGTATTAATAAGAGAGGAAAGTGGATTATCCGTAAAGTAGTATAGAGTGACAATATTATTAATAGAAGGAAATGAGGTGAAAGGATATGATACATCAAATGGAAGCGATTCTGCATGAGATTGTCAATTTTACAATTATCATATTGGAGCTAATGGGAGTATTTATTATTGCAGTGTCAGCAGTGAAAGGATTTTATAATTATGTCAGGCATCGACCTGAGGTTAAGCTTTCCCTTGCGAAAGGACTTGCCATGGCTTTGGAATTTAAGATGGGAAGTGAGATTTTGCGTACAGTTGTTGCGAGGGAGTGGGAAGAGATTGCAACAGTAGCAGGGATTATTGTACTGCGTGCGGCTCTGGCATTTCTGATTCACTGGGAGATAAAGGAAGAGGAAAAGCTGGAGAGTTAATAGAGAAAAGGGCGGTGTCAAAACCGCCCTTTAAATATAACTTTGAAGCTAATTTTTCCAGTACATTAATACTTTTTTGCGGGATGTTTCCTCATCCAGGCCAAATTTAACAGCAACTTTTTCAATCGTGTCAATGAGGGAGCTGCCAAGCTCCTGGCAGACCTCTGTCAGGGTACGGATACCTTTTTCTTCACCCTCGGCAATACCAGCATTACGGATTGACTTTGCCTCATAATCTAAGATCTTGCCTCCCATAACCTCTTTCACTCCCTTCCTCAGAGTAATGTAGTTTCTTGCAATGTGCTCCAATACCTTATTGGACATATCGATAATTGTACATTTTGTAAATTCATCAATTTTACCGTGGATGGATAAATCTTCCAGGTCATTTTTGATGGTTTCATAGGTTTGTTTCAAATCGTTCAATTTATTAATATGAGTTTCGTATTCTTCAAAATGATTTTCATAGGCAAAAATGTGGAATGGAATTAAAAACAGCAGCTTTTTTTCAAAAATCTCCTTAACGGAGTATTTTTTTGCCTTTAAAGCAGGTATGTCATAACGGACAGTGCCGCCAGGTGTTGTGATTTCAATGGCAAGCCTGTCAGGTGTATGGCTGGTGTCCCTTAAAAATAGCACAGCAGAATGCGGAAAGGTTACTTTTAATAAACTGTCATGGACTTCGCCGTCATCCAGCGCAATCTGGGTGTCATACTCAAAAAAACGGATCAGGAGGCTGGAATCAGTGCTGCCCTGGCATTCTAAATGGTATTTCTTTTCGGTATCCCCAATAATTTTGAAGCTGGAGTCGGTAATTCTTTCCTGTTCTCTGCCGTCCTGCTGATTCAAAAAATGTTCATTATTGGAAAAAATAATTTCTTCATTTCCGGTATAGTGTTCCCCAAATATTTCATTGATGACAGGTAAAATTAAGTGGCTGCAGTCATTTAATAGTGTCCAGAATACATCATCATATGGTGTGCTGGTAGAATTCATAACTCCTCCCCTGTATGTTTTATTATATATACACTTAATTTTATTGTATCATTGCAAAGCAAAAAAGGCAAACTATGTTTTAGAAAATAATCACCCCCTGCGATAGTAATAAAATATTAAAAGTAGAATAACGAAAATATGGTTTTTGTATTGTGTGTGATGCGGTACAATGTTTATGTAGAGTGTAAAAAATTCCATTGTGTGTCTGGGAGTTGTTTTATGGCAGACCAGATTCCACACAATAAGAAAAAAATATTGCAAAAAAGAGAGGAAATGTTTATGAAACGGATTGTTAAGGAAAAAATGTTAGGAAGGTATGAAATTTATTTAAGGAATGAAGAAAAGAGTAAAGCAACCATCAGCAAGTACCTGTGTGATTTGAGAAAGCTTATAAGTTATGCAAACGATAGAGAGGTGACGAAGGAACTAGTACATCATTGCATTAATATTAGAGTAATATTAGTATGGAAATAATTTC
>CANSYK010000078.1 GCA_947651225.1 uncultured bacterium
GCGCCATTTTGCATGAATTTTGCAAAATGTGTGCATACAGCGTTGAAAACGCTGCAGTTACTGGTACGGAGTGAACAGTAACCAAGTACAACAGGGCTGGCTATTTTCTCTTTACGACCATAAAAGAATATAGTACAATGAATGTATTGTATGGCTAATTGGGAGGCACATGCTGTGTGTATTAGTTTGCGGCAAGGAGAGGAAAAACATGAGATATACGAAGGAGCAAAGAGCGCAGACGATTATTGATTTGTTAAAAAAGGAATATCCGGGGGCAGGCTGCACCCTGGATTATAATAAGGCATGGAAGCTGTTAGTCAGCGTCCGCCTTGCGGCGCAATGTACAGATGCCAGGGTAAATGTAGTTGTGGAAGGGCTATATGAAAAATTTCCAACTGTAGAGGCACTGGCAAATGCAGATGTGGAAGAGATTGAGGCGATTGTAAAACCTTGTGGATTAGGGCATAGTAAGGCAAGGGATATTAGTGCCTGTATGAAAATGCTGCAGGAAGAATATGACGGAAAAGTGCCAGATAATTTTGATGCCCTGTTAAAACTGCCGGGAGTGGGAAGAAAGAGTGCAAATCTGATTATGGGAGACGTATTTGGGAAACCGGCAATTGTGACAGATACCCATTGCATCCGGCTGGTGAACCGTATGGGATTAGTAGATGGAATAAAAGAACCCAAAAAGGTGGAGATGGAATTGTGGAAGATTATTCCTCCAGAAGAGGGGAGTGACTTTTGCCATCGATTGGTGTATCACGGACGTGCGGTGTGTACTGCAAGAACCAGGCCGAATTGTGAAAATTGCTGTCTGATAGAGGTTTGCAAGAAGATAGGTGTGTAACTGAGGCAGGATAATGAAAAAATTAGGGGAAATTAGAAAGGTATGGTATGTAGAGATTGGCAGGGAATATATTTTGGGTTGTTCTGATTTATTTGCTGATTATGAATATAATGGGAGTATTTATGATGGGGATAGATAAATCAAGAGCAAAACGCCATGCATGGAGAATTCCAGAAAAAACATTATTTTTAGTATGTATTTTTGGTGGAAGTGTTGGTACATGGGCAGGAATGTATCTGTTTCGGCATAAGACAAAGCATTGGTATTTTGTAATTGGAATGCCAGTAATACTTGTGGTACATATTGCAATTATTGCATTTGCATTGAACCATTATTTTGGATGATGTAAGCTATCCAGAAAAGAGGATTAAACCAGCGGTTCCATGATGATGACTGGAAGCCCTTTTTTATTGGCATATTGTAATCCTTTTCGTCCTGCCTGGGAATTTTCATCCATATAATTATATTGAATTTGACAGAAATCCCAGTCATATGCATCCACTAACTGGCAGAACATATCTGAGTTACCGTGGTAGGAAAATCCCACCTGACGGATGGCTCCGCTTTTTTTCTTTTCTTCCAGCCATTCCAGAATGCCCAGGGATTTCAACCGTTCCCATGTCTGCACATCTGTCAGCATATGCATCAAATAATAATCCACATAATTTGTCTGTAAACGTCTTAACTGTTCCTTGAAATATTTATCCAAGCTATCGGTTGCCTTGATCAGATAATGTGGCAGTTTGGTAGCAATATATACCTGTTTGCGAATGTGATTACGTTTTAGAATTGTTCCCAGTGCTGCTTCGCTTCCCCCATATACATAAGCTGTATCGTAATAATTTACACCATGATGGAACACTGTCAAGATTTCCTTTTCTGCTTTTTCTAAATCTATTTTTCCTGCTGTCCTGGAAAATCTCATACATCCATAGCCGAGAATGGAAATGTCATTTCCATATTTGTCTTTTCTATAATTCATTTTACATGTATTCCTTTCTTCATATATAGGAAATTGCGGTAGCAGCCTTTCCTGGCGAGGTGTTTTCAAGGTTGGAAAGACTTCGTGCCTTTTTTATTATATAAAAAAGGCAGCTGCTTTTCAAGCGTTATTACCGGTCACGAAGTGAATAGTAACCTTGCTATATTTTAGTTATTTCAGTATACTATATATAATTAATGTGACAGGGGATATTATGGCTTTTATGGGAGGAAAGGATATGGCGAGAGCAGTTGGAATTGGTTATCAGAATTATCAGCAATTGATAGAAGACCATGCGTTTTACATTGATAAAACGTTATTTATTAAGGAATGGTGGGAAAATCTTGACAGGGTAACTTTGATTACCCGGCCAAGGCGGTTTGGAAAAACATTGAATATGAGTATGGTTGAGCAGTTCTTCTCTGTTGATTATGCCGGAAGAAGTGATTTATTTGAGGAAATGAAACTGTGGGACGATGAGAAATATCACAGTTTGCAGGGGAAGTTTCCCGTTATCAGCCTTAGCTTTGCCGGGGTAAAGGGAACGGGAGATTTCTCACAAATGCGCAAAATGATATGTCGTTTGATTTATGAGCAGTATGATAAATATAAATTTCTTTTGCATGTGGATAGACTGATGAGTGAGAAAGAAAAAGAACTTTTTAATGAAGTATCATGGGAAATGGAGGATAGTGTCGCAGCAATGTCATTGAATATGCTTTCCAAATTGTTGATGAAACATTATGGAAAAAAGGTTATTATTTTATTAGATGAGTACGACACGCCAATGCAGGAAGCCTATGTGAACGGCTATTGGGAAGAGATTGTGGCATTTACAAGAAATCTGTTTAATTCCACTTTTAAAACAAATCCATACCTTGACAGGGCGATTATGACGGGGATTACCAGGGTCAGTAAAGAAAGTATTTTCTCTGATTTGAATAACCTTGAGGTCGTGACGACGACCTCTGACAAATATGCAGATTCCTTTGGGTTTACGCAGGGGGAGGTATCGGAAGCCCTATGTGAATTTGGAATGGCAGACCGGGAGGAGGAAGTGAAAGACTGGTACGACGGTTTCACATTTGGGGATAAATCAGATATTTACAATCCGTGGTCTATCATTAATTTTCTTGCAAAAAAAAGGTTTTCCATCTACTGGGCAAATACCAGCAGCAACAGTCTTGCAGGGAAATTAATCCGTGAAGGGAGCAAAGATGTAAAGATTATAATGGAAGATTTGTTAAATGGAGGTATTCTCCATACAAGGATTGATGAGCAGATTGTCTTTCATCAGCTTGACTATGATGAATATGCAATTTGGAGCCTGCTGCTTGCAAGCGGTTATTTAAAGGTAGAGAATTATACAATAGAAGAAGGGATTGAGGAATATGATTTAAAGCTTACCAATAAAGAAGTCAGACTGATGTTCCGAAATATGATTGCAGGCTGGTTTAAAAATTATTCGCCGGCGTATAATGATTTTATTAAGGCATTGCTAGAAGATGATCTGGATGCAATGAATGAATACATGAATGGCGTTGCATTTGATACATTCAGTAACTTTGATACTGGAAAGAAACCATCCGGGAGAACACAGCCAGAACGTTTTTATCATGGCTTCGTTTTAGGGCTTATGGTGGATTTGTCAGATAGATATGTTATTACATCAAATCGTGAAAGCGGTTTTGGGCGCTATGATGTAATGTTGGAACCAGTAAGAGGGAATGAAAAAGACGATGCTATTCTCATGGAATTTAAAGTGCATCGTCCTCAAAAGGAAAAGAATTTAGAGGAAACAGTAAAAGCAGCACTTTTACAGATGGAAGAAAAAGGGTATGCTGCTCTCTTAGAAGCAAAAGGAATTCCATCAGCGCGTATTAGAAAGTATGGATTCGCTTTTGAAGGAAAAAATGTATTAATTGGTTAGTTTTTGTTATGTTTATGAAGAATCAAACAGCAATAGAACATACAGAAAGCTGCCATAAGATTATAGATTATAATCGTGTGTTAAAATTACAAAATATTAGAGGATTTGTGGATAGAGATTAAAATGGACTAGGAGGAATAAATTAGTATGCTAACAAAGGAATTAATGACAGAAATTTTAATGGAAAGATATACAGGCAGGGATATGGGCAGCAGATTGAAAAAAGACCGGTTTATAGCTTTGTTCAAGGAAGCGGTAAAAGAGTGTTATCCACACTTAAAGGAGGAGTATGCCGGGCAGACTATTTATGGTATTTCATTTGAAATTGCAAATGTTGTACAAAGAGTTTTTGCGGATGATTTTTACACGATAGTCTATCTCAATACAGAGGAAATGTACGAGGAGAACATCAAGGACTGCGATGAGGATGAGAAAGAATATTACCGCTTTGAGCCGTGGGCCGAGTGGGATGTGGCAAAACCAAAGTCTTCCAAATTTGATACGATACAGGATTACTTAAAACAAAATAGTTTGAATTTTCCATTCTATCGTTCAGATTATGCAAATGATTTATCGGAAGAAGCGACAGCGTGGTATAAAGAAAATGAAACTGTTTTTGAGGATGCTTTTGAGGAGGAGCGGGAACAAATCCGTCTATGGGTTGCCGAGGCTTTGGGAGAATTGCGCAAGGAAGGCTTTTGGGATAAGCAGGGGAATGCAGATATTTATGTAATTCCATTTAGTGGTGAGTGTGATATTGATTATGAAGAAATGGTACAAACATTCCAGGAAATGGATCAGGGGTATCATGATTCAGAATATTTAGATTATTTGGCAGAGCTGGAGGAATAAAAATGTCATCACTGCACTGGAGCGTGTTCAAACACACTCTGGGGCAGTTGTAGGGAAGGAGAATATTTAAGCGATGAAGGGAAAAAAGGAGAAAAAGGGCGGCTTTTTGCGCTGGCCCTGGAATGTGATAGTTTATGTATTGTTGGTGCTGGTGTTGCGCATTTTTGCGATTCCTGTTATTTTGATTTTGATGTGGGTTCAGAGAAAGAACAATCCTCATGGGGTAGAGGAAGGCTATTGTCTCAGTCGTACCCGAAAACGGCTTACCTGGCTGATTTGGGCGCTTCTGGTATTTGTGGTATCGGCGGCACTGTTTTGTATGCTGAAAGTGGGGCTTGACCAGGAGCGTACCTATTGGGAAACAATGGACTATGTGACTTTGGCAGTCTGTGGTGTTGGTGGCCCATTACTGTTGATTGCTGGGATTTATTTAGTTTATGTTGCTATTCGGGATACATTTTTTCCGGAAAAAAGCACTCTGGCGAAATCAATTCGGGAGCAGCTGCCTTATCCAGATGAGGCTCCGCCGGTAGATAAACTTTTTGCTATGGTGGATGAGGACTTAAAGGAAAACGGGCTGTGGTTTGCCTCAGTGGGAATTGGAAAGGAATGGGTTTTGGGAGACAAGGTGAATAAAATTGACCGTATTCGGGGTATCTTTGTGGTCAATGAAATTCACAGGCATCATACAGAAACAGGTGTTCGCACCAACCGAACAATGGAACTGGTGCTGATTGATGACCGCTGGCAACGGAATGTTACTAGTTTTAACAGCTTAAAGGAGCTGCAGGCGGCAGCAGATTATCTAGCTCTTCAAGTTCCAGATGCGAGGCGTGGCGTTAATGGTGCCAATATGAAGTTTTGGAATATGAAAGAGGAAGAAAGGGAGAACTTTGAGCGGGAATTTCGCCAAAAGCAAAATCTTCGTGCTTCCGAGTGGATGCAGCAGGAGGTACTGGGCGGCAAAAGGCGCGGTATGGGGGATTATTTTGGTTAAAATAGTGGCAATGTCAACGATTTGTGCAGATGTTATTGGTCAAAAGGCTATGGAATGTATAAAAGAGAAGAAAAGGATTGATATGCCTTGTGTACATATGATAGATAATGGTAAAACAGCAACCAATAAAATATATCACGATTCAAAAGGAAATCGCTTTTTTATGGAAAAGAGTTCGTAATTTGTGGTACTGATTTTTGAAAGGAGTATTATAGTATTATGGGAAAAAAGAGGATGCAAACAGAACATAACCATTCAAAGCTAAGATGTTATAGGTGGCTTTTTTTGCTGGCTGGATTTATAGTAACAAGTGCATTTGTGTCTTTGTTTTGCTTTTGTACTTCTTCTGCTTTGGTACCTGGCAACATAAAAGAGACACGGTATTATTGTTCTGTTGGTATAGAAGCCGCTGCCAGGATTCAGGGGAAAGCCCGCCTTGAAAAATATCCAGGAAAGACAGGCAGTAATAAGTTAATAAAAGCAAAAGCTGGGATTGTAATGGATGCCGATTCTGGAGCAGTGCTTTATGGAAAAAACATTGATAAAACATATCCGCCGGCCAGTATTACAAAACTTTTGACAGCGCTAATTGTGATCGAAAACAGTGGTTTAGATGGGATGGTAAATTATACGAAATCAGCAATGTCCAATGTGGAAGCCGATTCTGGTAACAGGTTTGACATGGAAGAAGGAGATTTGATGTTGGTAAGAGATGCCCTGCATCTTCTTCTTTTGCAGTCCAGTAACCAGGCGGCTAATGCATTGGCAGAACATGTAGCTGGAAGTAATAAAGCGTTTGTGGAAATGATGAATCAGAAAATTGCAGCTCTTGGCTGTGTGTCAAGCCATTTTGACAATCCATCTGGGCTCAATGGTGATACCCAGTATGTATCGGCAAGAGACATGGCTGTGATTGCCAGGGCAGCTTTTGCTAATCCTCAGCTTTTAGAAATAAGTTCTGCATTAAAGTATAAAATGCCAGCAACCATCAACAATCCAAAGCCTTTTATTATTTCTACAGAGCATCGGATGCTGAAGAAAGAGGAGGTTCCATATTACTATAAGTCAGCGAAGGCTGGAAAGACAGGATACTTAATAAAAGCTGGCAACACGCTGGTTACGTATGCGGAACAGGATGGTAAAAAGCTGATTTCTGTAATTTTAAAGGGAAGTCCTTATCAATATTTTTTAGATGGAAAAGCCTTGTTGGAATTTGGTTTTGACAATTTTGACAATATTAATGTAGCAGAACAGGAAAGGGAATATGTGACAGGGGATGCTTCTGTAGAAATTGGTGGGAAAAGCTATTTGCCGTCTGATTTGGAAATAGACCGTTCAGGAGTGGTGACGGTGCCAAAAGGCAGCACATTTGCCGATTTAAAACACAGTCTGGTGACAGAGATTTCAACGGAACACCCAGAACAAAGTGTGGCATTTATCCAGTATACGTATAAGGGATACAAGGTTGGAGGCGCTTATTTAAAGGCGAAAGATGTTCCAGAAACGGATACGCAGCCTGAGTCAACGAAATTGGAATCGGAAATGAAATCGGAAGGTCAGGCGAGGAAGAAGGAGAAAGGGTTCCCGATTAGTCCAGTGTGGTTAATTCTTCTGCTTGTTCTGGCTGTTTTTGGTGGAGGCAGTGCATATTTAATCTATTCAGGAAAGAGGGATGGACGGTAAGGAACCAGGCAGAAGATATTGCACTTGAAAAATTGGAGGAGATAAGTTTGAAAGAAGAATTGTTAAAATATTTGCAGGCGTCTAAATATGTGGATTATGAGAATGCAATGGTTAGGGAACGGGCTGCTATGATAAAGTTTTACTCTGAAACGGAGTTCGATATCATCAGAAATACCTATTATTTTGTCAGAGATAAGGTGAAACATTCCTGGGATGTTCAGGATAAAAGAGTGACCATTTCCGCAAGTGATGTTTTACGGGAAGGGGTAGGAATATGTTGGGCGAAAGCAAATCTGTTTGCTGCGCTTTTAAGGGCGAATGGAATTCCATCTGGATTCAGTCATCAGAGACTTACGCTTGGAGATACTCCTGATACAGGTTATTGCATTCACGGATTAAATACAGTATATCTTTCATATTTTGATAAATGGATTCGCCTTGATGCGAGGGGAAATACAGAAAAAATACATGCTGAATTTTCTACAGAAGAAGAGAAGTTGGCTTTTCGTGTAATTCCTGAATATGATGAATATGATTACCATGATAATCTTGCCGAACCCAATAAAAAACTTATGGAAGTATTAGAGAACAGTACGGATGCGTTGTACATGTATCAACACGCATTGCCAGATACGTTGGATTGAAATGTCAAGCCTTGATAAATCCTTTCGTCTGCCACTTCCCTGACTGCCACCGCAGAAACATAAACACCGCACGTGTGCACTCATCGCACGCAAGCCCTATGTACGCACCCACCGCCAGGAGATTCAGGTGAATCCCAAAAAACCATGTGCCGCCTACCATACAGATGTACATGAATATCACACCAATGATCGTGGTAAACAGCGCATCTCCGCTGGTCTTCAACGCCTGCCCAAAAACTAGATTTGTCACGCGCCCTACCTCAAGTGCAATGTCGATTGTCATGAGCGTCCTCACCAGGGCAATCATCTCCACATCATTGGTAAACAACCGGATCAGATAACCCGAGCAAAGGACAAACGCAGTCTCCAGCCCTGCCGCCACACAGATCCCGATGCATGCCGCTTTCTTTGTACCCCGGTCGCACGCCTCATAGTCCTGCTCCCCAATCCGCCAGCCTGTCATAATCGCATTTGCCTGCGCCAATGCCGCACCGGCACAATACGAAAAGTTTGTGATCTGCGCCGCATATGCTCTTGCGGTCACATTGAATCCGGATTCGTCCATCTGATTCAGGAAGCGGATCGTCAGTGTCATCGCCACATTATAAAGCGCTGTTTCCAGGGCAGAGGGCAGCCCCACCCTGATGATCTGGACAAAGACCTCCGTATTTTTTAACCGCTCCTTATCCTTATTCGCCTTGACCAAAAGCTTAGAGGCAGTCATCACAATCACAAGGTTTACAAACTCTGATATCACTGTAGCTGCTGCAACACCCGCCACACCGCTGTGAAATACAAATAGGAATACAGCATTCAGGCATAAATTCACCACATTAGCGATCACTGTGGCGGCAAGAGGCTGTTTCGTGTGCCCAAAAGCTCGCAGATAACTGGAAAAAACCGGAATCAGGGCATTCAGAAAACAAGCACCCCCAACGATTCTAAGATATGTCTTTGCGTAACCCATCAGAAGTGGTGCTACACCTACGATCTCCAGAATATTCTCCGAAAAGATAAACAAGAACACAGAAAGCAGGACACCAATCACAGTGTTAAAGACCGCTCCCAGCTGTCTTGCCTGGTAGGCAACGCCAATGCGCTTCGCTCCGATATACTGTGTCATCACCGCAATCATTCCCGACGACACGATATGGAACATGATGATAAAAATACCAATATACGTGTTTGCCGTTCCCACTGCGCCGACCGCATTGTCTCCCACAGTGGAGAGCATGACCGTGTCTACCATTCCCGCCAGCATTGTAAATAGCGTTTCCAGTGCAATCGGTATATATAATTTCATAAATGGTTTCATAAAATTCACATCCTCCATTCTTTCTATGAAATGTTCAGAACAGCCTGTGAAAAATACACGGGGCATTTCCAATATTTTTTATAACATGGTTTATGACAGACCAAGCTTGTACATTGCATCAAGTTTGCTTTCATAAATTTTTCTATAGCATAGACTGACAAACCGAAAAAGCAAAAGATCGTATCGGTCTGGCACACATATTATTTACAGTTCTTTATTCCACTTATACTTGTATAGTACTCTTATCCGTGCTATAATTCTTGCAATATAATCCTAACTTTTTGACACAATCCTATTTTTAATAGACAAAAATCTGGTTTTATCATAATTCTGTTTTTGCACACAAAATCCGCAAAAGCACATCTGAAATACGAGGAGGAATCATATGGAACCCACGCCAATACACGAGACCAAGCTTCACGGCATCATCACTTTTCCCTATAGTGTTTACATGGGGCGCATCCCCGAGTGGATTCCTTCTTTTCCCCTGCACTGGCACGATGATTTTGAACTGATTTACTGTACCAAAGGACAAATACAGGTCACTTTGTGGGGACAGGCATCCACACTCTGCGCAGACGATTTGATCGTAATCCTTCCCCATGCAGTACATTCTATAGAGCAGGGCAATCTGGAAGGCGGAGAATATTTCAATATCATGTTTCACCCCTCTCTCTTCCAGGGTTCTGAAAATGATCTCTGCTATGACAAATATATTCTTCCCTTTTTGAGCGGCAAGAAAACGATGGAATGTTTTTATCCAGCTGGCTCCTGTTTTAACCAGACCGTGACCCCCTGCATTCAGTTCATGCTGGCACACCGGAAAGAAAGCTATACTACTTGCGAGATGCTGATCAAGTCCAGTCTCTTCTTTCTGCTCCACCACATGAACCAGTGCAGCACTGCTGCCACCATCGACAACAGCCAGCCGCAGCTTTCCTACAGCAGACTGAAGAATGCGCTCTACTATGTCCAGAAATTTTATGACCGTAAAGTCACCATCAAAAGAGCGGCTGAGGAATGCGGCTTCTCGGAGAGTCATTTTATGAAATTATTTAAGGAATTTACAGGCATGAGCTTCAACGCCTATCTGGTGAACTACCGTCTGGAACTGGCGGCAAAACAGCTATCAGAAACAGACAACAAAGTAATCGACATTATGCAGAACTGCGGCTTTCACAACCAGTCCTACTTTACAAGAGCCTTTCAGAAAAAATACCAGAAAACACCGCTCCTGTACAGAAAAGCTGCGCACCTGGATAGTGTTTAACTTTGCCTGATTTACTCATTCGCTTTTTCTCTGTATCAGTATAACAACTTTGAAAATAAAAAACTGATACACATGTCACGTCGGTCAACAATGCTTTTCTTGACAAAATTTCAACGGATATTTATAATAAAACCTATTACTTTTATAGGAAAAACAGAAGGAACAGAAAGAGGTAGCTTTGATATGGGTATTTCGGTGAAAGAATTAGAAGAGTTAGAGGAAGGCAGTTATCAGATTATTGATATCCGTGACCAGATAGAAATTGACCATGGAGCAATTACAGGTGCCATTGCGGCAAAGCCGGAAGAAATTGAAAACAATGGAAAAATAGATGTTTCTAAGAAGTTGATTATCTGCTGCAGCAGGGGCAGATATAGCAATGAGGTAGCAGGAGATTTACAGCGGAGGGGAATGGATGCAGAAAGTCTTGAGGGTGGATATATTGCATGGCTTATGGACAGGATGAGTGATTCAGAAGAGAGAGAGAAGGCAAAAGATGTAGAACAAAGCCTGCGAAAAAAATTCAGGAAAACGATTTGGTCAAAATTTACAAAGGCAATTAACACTTATGAGTTGGTAAAACCAGGAGATACCATAGCAGTTTGTATTTCCGGCGGAAAAGATTCTATGCTTATGGCAAAATGTTTTCAGGAATTAAAATTGCATAATAAATTTGATTTTACGGTAAAATTCCTTGTGATGGATCCTGGTTACAGCGCAGAGAACCGCAAAGTGATTGAGGAAAATGCAAAGAGACTGAATATACCGATTACCATATTTGAAACGGAAATTTTTGAATCTGTGTTCCATTTAGAGAAATCTCCCTGCTATTTGTGTGCCAGAATGAGAAGAGGGCATTTGTACCATTTTGCACAGGAATTAGGATGCAATAAAATTGCATTGGGGCATCACTATGATGATGTAATTGAAACAATTCTTATGGGAATGCTTTATGGTGCGCAGATACAGACAATGATGCCAAAGCTTCATAGTACCAATTTTGAAGGGATGGAATTAATTCGGCCTTTGTATCTGGTCAGAGAAGAGGATATTAAAGCATGGAGAGATTATAATGAACTTCATTTTATCCAATGTGCCTGTAAGTTTACCGATACCTGCAGTACCTGTAATAATGAGGAAAATCGTTCTAAGAGACTAGAAATAAAAGAATTGATAAAAACATTGAAGCAGAATAATCCATATGTGGAAGGGCATATTTTTAAGAGCGTGGAAAATGTTAATCTGGACACGGTGATTGCATACAAACAAAATGGGGAAAAACATCATTTTTTGGAAAGGTATGATAGATAAAGAGATATGCGATTTGACATTTCTTTCAAAATGTGTATAATTAGAATTCGCTAGGGGAGCCTGCGCAAGAAATTTTGCAGATGGCTGAGAAATCCACAGATTGACCCTTGGAACTTGATCCGGTTGATACCGGCGTAAGGAAGCGCATACAAGAGAGTATAGAATCTTTGGATGCATTTCCAAAGATTTTTTCTTTTTTAAGGGGAAATTGCGTGAATAGTAACGGTAACCCTGCGGTAAAAATTTTATTATTTAGATTTCGAAAAGGAGGAATGTAAGATGAATGCAAGTGTAGCGATTCAGGTATTACCAAATGTAACAGAGGACGAGGAAGTAATCCGCATTGTGGATGAGGTGATTGCGTATATCAAGAGCTTTGGGCTGTCTACTTATGTGGGACCTTTTGAGACAACGATTGAGGGCGATTATGACCAGCTTATGGAAATTGTGGCAGGATGCCAGAAAGTAGCAATGGCAGCCGGAGGGTGTAACCAGGTTTCTACCTATGTCAAAATAGTTTACAAGCCAGAAGGCGAGGTATTGACCATTGAAAGAAAAGTTTCAAAACATCATTGATTATTGTATTCCACTGACAGCAGTTGCAGCATTGTTAGTGTTTTGGCAGATTATGCACACGGTGGGAGTGCTGCCGGAGTATATGCTGCCGTCACCGATACAGGTGGTTACAGCTTTTGTGGAAGATTTTCCATTGCTGATGCAGCATGTATGGGTTACCTTGTGGGAGGCATTTGCCGGGCTGGCAATCGGAATCGGGCTGGGGTTTGTGGCAGCGTTTTTGATGGAATACTGCCATACTGTTTATCGGGCTTTGTATCCGATTCTGGTGATTACCCAGACAGTGCCGACTGTGGCAATTGCTCCACTGTTGGTACTCTGGCTGGGGTATGGAACGGCACCCAAAATCACTTTAGTAGTGATTGTGACGTTCTTTCCCATTGCGGTGGGGCTGTTAGATGGATTCAAGGAAGCCGATATGGATGCTATTTGTCTGTTAAAAGCGATGGGAGCGTCCAGATTACAGATTTTCTGGCATATCAAACTGCCAGGAGGATTGAGCCATTTATTTGCTGGGGTGCGTATTTCTGTTTCCTATGCAATAGTAGGAGCGGTGATATCAGAATGGCTTGGTGGGTTTCAGGGGCTTGGCGTTTATATGACAAGGGTAAAAAAGTCATATGCTTATGACAAAATGTTTGCGGTGATTTTTCTGATTACTGCATTAAGCCTGCTTTTGATGAAAGCAGTCGATTTGATTCAAAAGGTTGCTATGCCATGGAACCGCAAAGAGACAACTGGAAAAAAGACAGAATAGGAGAATATAGATTGAAGAGGAAATTTTTAAAAGGATTGGCGTGTGTTTTCATGGTCAGCTTATTGTGTGGTTGTGGGGCAGATCAGGGAACAAAAGAAACTACATCAGATGAAAAGGGAAATCAAACAGACAGTACAGATAAGACAAAGATTACTATGGTACTTGACTGGACACCGAATACCAACCATACAGGGTTATATGTAGCAGAGGAAAAGGGATATTTTGCAGATGCCGGACTGGAGGTGTCGATTGTGCAGCCACCAGATGGTGGGGCAACCGATATGGTAGCTTCTGGCGGTGCACAATTTGGGGTCGATTTTCAGGATACCCTTGCCGCAGCTTTTGGCAGTGACAATCCATTGCCAATTACAGCGGTTGGTGCAGTATTGCAGCATAATACTTCTGGCCTGGTTTCCCTGAAAAAGAATGGAATTGATCGTGCAGGAAAATTGGAAGGACGTAGTTATGCAACATGGGATTCTCCGATTGAGCAGGCAGTTCTGAAAAATGTGGTGGAAGAAGATGGTGGAGATTTCAGTAAAGTTAATTTGATTTCTACTTATGTAGAAGATATTGTTGCCGGACTGAATGCTGATATAGACAGTGTTTGGATTTATTATGGCTGGGATGGCATTAAGCTGGAACAGGAAGGGATTGATGTAAATTATCTCCCGATAGCAGATATGAATCCTGTCTTTGATTATTATAGTCCTGTGATTATTGGAAATAATGGCTTTTTAAAGGAAAATACAGAAGTGGGCAAAGCTTTTATGGGGGCAGTCCGAAAGGGGTATGAATATGCTGCCCAAAATCCATCGGATGCCGCTGATATTCTTTTAAAGGCAGTTCCAGAACTGGATAAAGAATTAGTACATAGCAGTCAGGAGTATGTAAGCAAACAATATCTGGCAGAGGCCAATCATTGGGGAACAATTGACGAAAAACGATGGAATGCATATTATAGCTGGCTCAATGATAAAAAACTGGTAGAACAGGATATTCCAGAAAATGCCGGTTTTGACAATTCCTATTTGGGGGAATAGGTTGAAACCATAACTATTTGAGCCGCAAAAGGTGCGGCATGGAGGATTAGAATGAAACTGGAAGTGAAAGAAGTTTCTGCGGCCTTTGGTGACAAAAAAGTATTAGAGGATATACAGATTAATCTGGCAGAGAGGGAACTGGTCAGTCTGCTGGGAGCCAGTGGGGTTGGAAAGACAACTTTATTTCATGTGATTGCCGGCTTGTTGGTGCCAGATACTGGTTCGGTCTGGCTGGAAGGTGATGAAATTACTGGCAGCCCCGGAAAAATCAGCTATATGCTGCAAAAGGATATGTTATTGCCATATAAAACGGTATTGGATAATGTGTCACTGCCCCTGCAGATTAAAAAGAAAGGGAAACGGGCGGCCAGACAAGAGGCAAAGCAATATTTCAGGGAGTTTGGGCTAGAAGGATATGAGGACAAATATCCTTCCCAGCTCTCTGGGGGAATGCGGCAGCGTGCGGCATTGCTGCGGACATATCTTTTTTCCAGTAAGGTAGCGCTTTTAGATGAGCCATTCAGTGCTCTGGATACTATGACAAAAAGTGCTATGCATCAATGGTATTTGTCGGTTATGGAGCGGATTCATCTGTCTACGTTGTTAATTACCCATGATATGGATGAAGCGATTCTATTATCTGACCGAATTTATATTTTGGCAGGGAAGCCGGGAAAGATAAAAGCGGAGATTTGTATTGACTGTAAGAAACCAAGGAATTCGGATTTTATGCTGACGGAGGAATTTTTGTCTTATAAGAAGCAAATTATAGAATTAATCTAAGGAACTGTCGCAAAATAATTTGCTCTATTTCTTGTCTTTTTCTCTGACAGTACCAACCAAAAATCAGTTACATAGCCTGCTATGCGCCCGATTTTTGTCCGGCACTGTCAAAGAAAAATCCTGCGAACTATCTGCAAATTATTTCACGACAGTTCCTAGAGCGTGTTTGAAAATTCATTCTCACAATCTGCACTCCCCACTTTGCGCTATATTTGACTCAAGTTTAGTCAATGTAGCCCGCTACACCTCCTAAATTTGAGCCAAATCTCTCACAAAGTGTAAAGCACATCTTGTAAAAAGCAATTTTCAAACACGCTCTAATGTTTAAAAATTTGGTGATTTAAGTTGCATATGCCTGTTTTTTGTGGTAACTATATATAAGAAGGAATTGTGTGAAGATGGTTCTATTTGTGCCGCCAACAAAAGGGTGGCTGGTGTGAAAGGAGGCTTATGTATGAAATCTAAAAAAACGGTTGCGATATTATGTGCTGTGGTTATAATGGCGCTATGTGCTTTTGAGCATGTAAATGACATAAAATTTGCAACGCATTCAACGGCTGAAAATGCGGCTGAGGCTACTTCTGATTTGGCGAAGGGTTCTAAGGCGCCCAGGTACATTTTTTTGTTTATAGGAGATGGGATGTCTTATCCACAGATAGAAAGTACTAACTATTATTTGTGTGCGCTTAAAAACAAGACAAGTATGGGAAACAAAGATAAAAAAAAGATTTTGAAAAAACAAAAAGATGCTTTGGGGTTTTTAGGATTTCCTGTAGCCGGAAGCGCTCAGACATACGACAGCACTTCATTCTGCCCAGATTCATCTTCTTCGGCAACGGCTATAGCTACCGGGCATAAGACTTATTCAGGGATGATTAATATGAATGAAACCGCTACAAAAAGTTATGAAACCATTGCGGAAAAATTGCACAAACAGCTTGGATATAAGGTAGGTATTGTCTCAAGTGCTAATTTGAATCATGCAACCCCGGCTTCTTTTTATTCTCATCAAAAAAAGCGTTCCAATTACTATGCGATTGGACGTGAATTGATTAAAAGTGGATTTGAATATTTTGCGGGTGGAAAGCTTTCACAGCCAAAAGGCAAAAAAGGGAATGAAGATGATTTATATAAGTTGGCTGAAAAAGCGGGGTATACAGTGGCAAAAACCCAGAAAAAAGCGCTAAGCGCATTGAAGAAACAGGGAAAGGCTATTATTGTTGATGAAAATTTAGATGGTTCTAGCACTTTGAGATATGAAATTGATCGTAGTAAGAAAGAATGGTCCCTTTCAGATTATGTGTCAAAGGGGATTGATTATTTATCGGAAAATAATGATAAGGGTTTCTTTATGATGGTAGAGGGTGGTAAAATTGACTGGGCATGTCATGCAAATGATGCGGCAACGGCAATGGCTGATACGAAAGCTTTTTCTGATGCGGTTAATGAAGCGGTTGATTTTTATAAGAAACATTCTGATGAAACGCTTATTTTGGTAACAGGCGACCATGAGACGGGTGGTATGACAATCGGATATGCGGGTACAAGTTATGATACCTTTTTGCAGAATCTTTCAAAACAGAAGTTGAGCTTCAAGAAATTTAATGATAAATATGTTTCCAAATACAAAAAGAACAATACAAGCTTTAAAAAGGTTATGAAAAAGATTACACAGAAATTCGGCCTTATAACGGAAAAAGCTGCAAACAAAAAAGCAGACAGTTCCGTTGCGACAGACAGTGTGGATAAACATCCTACCGGGGTATCATCTGGAAGTTTGGTTCTGACAGAGTATGAGCTTCAAAAGTTAAAAGATGCTTACAAGAAGACGATGAGCAAGAAGAAAAAGAAGCTTTCCCAAAAGGAATATGAGCTTTATGGTTCTTATGAGCCTTTGACGGTTACAATTACGCATTTACTGAACAATAAATCAGGAATCAGTTTTACAACCTATAGCCATACAGGCCTTCCTGTTCCTGTTTTTGCAAAAGGTGTTGGCCAGGAAAAATTTGGGGGTTATTTTGACAATACAGATATTTATAAAAAAATGGCTGAATTGACAGGGGTAAAATAACTATAAAAATTAGCCGTGAATAGTAACAACTTAGGAACTGTAAATAAATTAAAGGAACAAGTTGCGAAGAATGTTTTTCCGAGTGCAAAGAAAAAAACGTAGGCGTAGCAGGCTGCGGCGAGGCTTTTTGATGGTGCAATCGAAAAAACAGGCAAGCAAGTTGTTTCACTTAATTATTTATGGGTCCTTATACAAGATGGCTTACAAGTCACAAGGTCTATCCTCTGTTGCCGCAGAGGATAGACCTTTTTCTGGGTGCGCCCAGTATGGGCGCAATCTAATCGGTGAAAGTCCGTAACACGCCCTGGTAGTGGGAAATGTATAGCCAAGAGCAAGGGTGCCCATCGTGAGGTGGAATCTGAAGAAAGCTCTGGTCTGACGAACAGAAATCACATCAGGCTACAGTTAGGGATAAGGCTGCCCGACAAGTCGAAGTCCAATAACTACCCGGAACTAACTGTGGTAAATGTGGCGGATGGATGGAGTGGAAGATTGCGTTCTTACCTGGGGAGGTCTCGTCAGCGGATGGAATTACATCAACAAATGCAAAGGAAATCCGTAGTAACAACGAATGGCGGGAAGTCAGCAGAGGTCATAGTACCATTGTGGCTGCAAACATAATGGGAAGGACTGAACTTTAGGAGATGTGGGTAAATGAATGTGACTAATGGCAGATTTAAGGACAGACAATTTCATATTGGGGACTATCTGCAAATGGTATCGACGGAATCGAAAGAGTATGCAGAAGTTAATGCATACAAGAAAGTAAAATCAAACAAAGGAGCAGGCGGTGTTGATGGGATGAGCGTGGATGGACTTCTGCCGTTCCTCAGGGATAACCAAGTGAAACTAATCCAGCAGTTAAAGGATGGGAAATACAAACCCAATCCAGTCCGCAGGGTAGAAATACCCAAAGAAACAAAAGGGGAATTTCGGGAACTGGGAGTACCGACAGCAGTTGACAGGGTATTCCAACAGGCAATTACACAGGTATTGTCCCCGGTTTATAAGGAACAGTTTTCGGAAAACAGTTTTGGCTTCCGGCCAAAGAGAGGTGCGCATGACGCACTGAAACAATGCCAGCAGAATGTCAATGATGGATATGTGTATGCCGTAGATATGGATTTAGAGAAATTCTTTGATACGGTATGCCAGGGCAAACTGATAGAAGTATTATCAAGAACCATTAAAGACGGGCGGGTAATATCGCTGATACACAAATATCTCAATGCAGGAGTTATTAGTGGAGGGATATTTGAAAGGACAGAAACAGGAATGCCACAAGGCGGGCCGCTAAGTCCATTACTTAGTAATGTCATGCTGAATGAACTGGACAGGGAACTGACACGCAGAGGGCATAGATTTGTGCGGTATGCGGATGGCTGCATGATATTCTGCAAAAGCAGAAGGAGTGAAGAGAGAACCCTAAGAAATATCATTCCGTTTATTGAGGGGAAACTTTTTCTGAAAGTGAACCGAAAGAAAACAAGCGTGGCACATATCAGCAAGGTAAAATACCTTGGATAGGCATTTTGCCGTTATAAAGGGAAATGCAGATTTCGGGTACATCCAAAGTCAGTGACAAAAATGAAAGACAAAATCAGGGAACTGACAAAAAGAAGTAACGGATGGGGAAATGAGTACAGAGCCATGAAACTGACGCAGTTTGTCAGGGGATGGGTAAATTATTTCCCACTTGCAGATATGAAGGGATTGTTAAGGGAAAGCGATGAATGGCTAAGACATAAGATAAGAACCATCTACTGGAAACAATGGAAGAAAGTTAAGGCGAAATTCAGGGAATTAAAGAAGTTAGGTGTGGAAGAAGAAAAGGCATGGATATGTGCCAACATGCGGAACGGAAACTGGCATTGTGGTGGATATTTCGTATTGCAGACTGCATTTAACAACAAGAAACTACGTGAACTTGGATACCCAACATTCACAGAGTTATATCTGAAAGTATGTGAAAACTAAGGAACCGCCGTATACGGAATCGTACGTACGGTGGTGTGGGAGGTCGGTAGATAAAATAATTATCTACCTCCTACCCGATTCTTTTTTTCTTGCCGTTTTTGTATCATTATGTTAGACTGAGTCAAAAGAGAGGAATGACAGGAAGGAACAATGAGAAGAAAAATTTTTACAGGTTTTGTGATAGTCTGGATGATCATAATTTTTATGTTTTCTGCCCGTAATGCAGATGTTTCATCGCAAGACAGCAGCCGGGTTGGTATGTTGGCAGGGCAGATTTTTTTCAGGGATTTTAATGACTGGGATTTGCAGGAGCAGGTAGCCTTTGCACAGAAAATAGACCATCCTGTTCGGAAAACAGCCCATGCAACAGAATATGCCATTTTGGGGATGTTGTTGTTTGGGGCAGCCTATCAGACCAGAGAACAGAGAAGAAGAACAGCGGTTTTGTCATGGGGAATCGGTACATTTTATGCGGCAACAGATGAAATACACCAGATTTTTGTTCCAGGGCGGAGCGGACAGATAACAGACGTGATGATTGACAGCAGCGGAGTAGCTGTCGGGGTTCTTATTCTTTTGCTGTTATCAGATCTAGCAAAAAGGATAAGGGCAAAATCATAGGGCAGGTTTGGGAAAAGCAATTAAAATAGAGAAAGGGGATTACGATGGAAAAGAAATGTCCTGAAATTGGAGAAAATGTCTTTATTGCACCTGGGGCAGCCGTAATTGGGGACGTGACATTGGGAGAGGAATCGAGTGTATGGTATCATAGCACAGTAAGGGGAGATGATGATGCGATTACAATAGGCCGCTGTACGAATATTCAGGATAACGCCGTTCTTCATGTGGACAGGGGGATTCCAATGGCAATCGGAGATAGCAGTAGTATAGGGCATGGTGCAATACTTCATGGGTGCCAAATTGGTAATAATACGTTAATTGGCATGGGAGCCATTGTTTTAAATGGGGCAAAAATAGGGAATGACTGCATAATCGGTGCAGGAACGTTAATTACGCAGAATAAAGAGATACCAGATAGAAGTTTAGTACTTGGAAGTCCTGGCAAAGTAGTACGCAGTCTGACGGAGGAAGAAGTAGAAGAAAATCGGAAAAATGCTCAGGCTTATGTGCAGGATGGCAAGGCGCATAGAAAACAGAAGTATGAAATGGCCAGGGGATGCAAAAAATAATGGATTATTTTGTTAACAGGTGAGATGATGGCAAGAACGATTGGAATTGGAAAACAGAATTACGAAAAGATTGTGGGAAACAATAATTTCTATGTAGATAAGACATTGTTTATAAAAGAATGGTGGGAAAATGAAGATGAAGTAACACTGATTATCCGGCCAAGACGGTTTGGGAAGACGCTTAATATGAGTATGGTGGAGCAGTTTTTTTCCGTTGATTATGCAGGGAGAAGTGATTTATTTGAAAAAATGAATATCTGGAAAGAAGAGAAATACCGCAGCCAGCAGGGAAAGTTTCCGGTAATCAGTTTAAGTTTTGCGGGAGTGAAAGCAACCAAAGATTTTTCAGAGATGCGTAAAATGATGTGCCGCCTGATTTATGAGCAGTATAATAAATATGAGTTTCTTTTGCATATAGACGGACTAATGAGTGAGGAAGAAAAAAAACTTTTTTATGAAGTATCACGGAAGATGGATGACGATATTGCAGCGATGTCATTAAATATGCTTTCCAAACTGTTAATGCGTCATTATGGAAAAAAAGTTATTATTTTACTGGATGAGTATGATACGCCAATGCAGGAAGCTTATGTAAATGGGTATTGGGAAGGAGTTGCAGCTTTTCAGTCGCCGCCATCCTTCTTGCACAAATGATTGGTGCTTTTAAAGCCCGTATACTTATGAATATGCCCTCTCCTATAGGGCTCCCGCAGGGATGGCAGTCAATGCCGGTGTCTTTTTTTCAGCCCTGTCGTTTGGAAAGGAGGCTAAACATGGCAGCAAAAAACAACAGCAACCAAAGAAAACATCTCAAACCCAGAGGTTCCTACTCCTCCGGGGAACTACAGCTTTTGACAATGGAAGACGGCACCAGGGTTGTCTGTTCGGCAGATGGGGACATCAAGCGTCCTATCTGTGCAGGCGTTGACGTACACAAGGAAATCCTAATGGCGGCCGTCTGTAAAACCGACACAGAAACGCTCAGGGCAACATTTTATGTCAGAAAATTCACAACAAGGAACAACGACATCCGCAGCATGGCCCTCTGGCTTAAAGGGCATGGCGTGGAGGATGCCTGTATGGAGTCGACCGGAAAATACTGGATCCCTGTATTCAATATTCTGGAGCAAAACGGCATAAACCCCATCCTGACGCATCCAAAATATGTGAAACAGGCAAAGGGGCAAAAAACAGATTTCCGGGATGCCATCCACATGGCCAGTATGTTCCGCATGGATCTGGTCGTTGCCTCATACATCCCGCCTGCTGAAATCCGTGACCTCAGGGAGCTGTGCCGTTATCGGCTTAAGCTTACCTATATGCGGACTTCCGGGAAGGACCGCTTCCAGAATTCCATGACAATCTCCCAAGTGCGGCTGGACAGCGTGTTTTCAGATTCTTTTGGGAAATTAGCGTCTGCCATCATGGAGTATCTCATCTCCACGAAACCGGATGAAGCCAGCGACGATGCAATCCTGGGCCTGGTATGCTGCCGCAGTAACGTGAAAGCGTCGGACGGGGACATCTTGGACGGCATCCACGGTTATGAATTCATTGGTGTGCAGCGGGACAAGCTTCAGATTATAAGCCTGCACCTTTCCCAGATCGAAGAGTGCATTGGATTGGTTGACAAGAAGCTGGAGTATTATCGTCAAAAATATGCCGCCATCATCCGCCACCTCACTACAATGGCCGGGATCAGACCGGAGTCTGCCTTATACATTCTTGGTGAGATCGGCACAGACATGTCCGTCTGGCGGGATGATGCTTCTCTTGCATGCTGGGCAGGACTTTCGCCCGCAAACAACGCAAGCGCAGGAAAGAAAAAATCCACCAAAGTAGGAAACGGCGGCCATTACCTCAAGCCGCTGCTCGTGCAGTGTGCGCTTGCCGCTGTGAAAAGCACGAAGAAGGATCCATACTTCCATTATAAATACGGAACGCTGAAAAAGCGCCGGGCCACAAAAAGGCTATCATCGCCATAGCAAGGAAAATGCTCGTGGCAATTTATCACATGATCCGGGATGATGCAGACTTCCTCCCTGTTGACCATAGGGAAATCATACAAAACACAAAAAAAGCAAAAGGGCTGAACTTAAACAATGTCATCGCTTTCTTAAAAGACCAAGGTGCCGATGGTAACACGATCCGTCTGGTAGAAGCACAATGCTCTGGCAAAGAGCCGGAAATTGCAGATGCCTGCAGCAAAGCATCCTCTGTCCGGGATGCAGAAGAAAAGCAATCCGCTTCAGAATATACAGATGCATCTCAACCAACACAGGAATCTGTAAGTGGAAGCCCGGTACTTATCTCCGGTTCCCAACAGGGTCGTGCCCTAAACCGTCATCAAAGAGATCCTGTGGTGGCAACTGCTACAGTCTAAAACAGATTGCTGTAGCATATTTTACTATACCGTATCCCATTTGAAAAGCCCCTTTTTATGGGGAGGGGGATTTTATGCTCTTTTTTACCCCACAAACCCTATAATGCTTTCATACTTCTTCTTGTTGTAGCTGATTACCTTGGCATATGCTAGAGCGTGTTTGAAAATTCATTCTAGGAACTGTTAGTTCCTTACAATCTGCACTCCCCTCTTTGCGCTATATTTGCCCCAAATTTAGTCAATGTAGCCCGCTACACTTCTTAAATTTGAGCCAAATCTCCCACAAAGTGAGAAGCACATCTTGCAAAAAGCAATTTTCAAACACGCTCTAGTGCCTTGTAAAGTCTAAAACTGTACCAAAACAGTT
>CANSYK010000079.1 GCA_947651225.1 uncultured bacterium
AAAGAGTGGTTTTGATTTTTTAGTTAGGTTGCGGACGTAGTCTGCCCTATGGTATGATAATAGCAAAAGGTTACTATTCACATATTGACCAAATTCGAGGATTTTTGGCATGTTTTATGCCAAAAGTACGAGTTTTGTGGCGCCATTTTGCATGAATTTTGCAAAATGTGTGCATACAGCGTTGAAAACGCTGCTGTTACTGGTAACGGAGTGAACAATAACAGCAAAAGTTACTAGCTGCTCTTTGCGCCAGATGGCATAGCTGGATGGTTTCTCGCATGATATATAGAATAGCCGTGAATAGTAAATAAAAAATAGTGTTGATAAGGGGGTAGACTATGGAAAATCTTAATACAAATATATATATACCACCATCTTCCCTAGCAGCGCAGAATGAAAGAAACCCACTAAAATTATCAGCCGCACAAAGCGGGGAAGAACGGTCAGATGCATTAAATATGATTCAAGATGAAGAGGAGCGGACAGAAGCCCTGATTGCCATCCAAAACGAAGCAGAACAAACCGAAAGCATATCCGTACCAAAAAACGAAATGATGCCTTTAGAAGCTCTGTCTTCCAGGCAAAATGAACTAGAACAGTTAAAGGCAAAGATTGAAGAAGAACTGGATTTTGAAAAATTATTGGAAATGTCAGAACATTTAAGAAATGCCGTCCGCAGTATTTTAGACTCTTGTGGTATGTATTTTCGCATTTTTTCCAGGGTAAAGTCTGTTCAGTCCATTGCAGAAAAAATCAACCGTGGCAAATACGGCTCCAAAGAAAACCCTAAAAAAATACAGGATCTTCTTGGTCTTCGTGTCGTACTTTACTACTATGATGATTTGAGCATCTGCCGTGATATCATGGAACGGACATTTCAGATGATTGACGACTGGTCACGCCCAAAATATAATGCTGATGAATTCCGAGCAACAAAAATCAATGGTGTTTTCCGCTTTCCTCAGGAGTATTTTAACCTTTATAAGAAAGATCTATGGAAACTTCCTATTGATACTACTTTTGAAGTCCAGTTCCGCACCGTCTTTTTTGAAGGCTGGCACGAAATTGAACACGATATGCGCTATAAAAGCATTCTGTCCGATGATGAATTCTGGAAAGGCAGCGAAGAGCTATCCCGTATTTTAAACTGCATCCTTGCCAATCTGGAATTAAGCGACTGGTCTTTAGTCCAGCTTTTTGACCAGCTTTCCTATAACCACTATAAACGTGCAAACTGGGAACTGATGTTAAAAAGCAAATATCGGATTAAAATGAGCGGCAGCGAAACATTGGATTACCGAATTTTGGAGGTCTTTGACCGCAACAGGGAGATTGCCAAACAATTTTTTAAAGCTTCCCGCAGACGCCTGATTTATGAACTCCTCAAACTGGATAAGCCACATATCAGCTACAACCTGATTGTGCAGCTCATCAACAACAGCGTTGTCCACAATGAGGAAATTGCTGAAATTTGCAAAACTCTGCCACTGGGACGTGATGACAAAGTCTATCAAAAAAGCACTGCCACCCGATTGGAATCTATTCTTTTATTTCATCTGGAACAGCCGCTTCTGCATAAACCTTCACGAACTCTGGAAGCAGAATTTAACAGCGCCTGCCTGATTCTTTATAAGTGGGCACGTTTTAAGTTAAATCCGGTATTTGAAGATATTCCGCCAGTACTTTGTTCCTACAAAAATCATCTGCCTGGTTATCAACTGGATATCAAATTCCAGCCTGACAGTTTTTCCTTTCAGATGAAGATGCACTATATTGATTCCAAATCCGTTGGTACTCTATGGCATGTTCATTCCTACATTACGTTATTTGATGATGGAAAGCTTCACTTCTGCCATATGACCTCCTGTGATATGCCAAGAGGCGTTTCCCAGCAATCCAATTTCTGCCGTCCTTCTTTTTTACCGGATCTGGCACATAAAGTTGGCATCACTGACATTGAACGCTTAAATAACAAGGCGCAATTTGTTGCGACTTCTGAACAATTTAAAAAGTTTACCACACTGGTCAACTCCAAAGAACGCCGCTTGCCTGTGATTGCTATTGTACAGCATACTTCCGATGCACCAGAAGGCAGGACTGCTTCTTTCCATGACTATGATATGAATACCTTTACCATCAACGGAACACGCCTTGCAAAAGTAATTGGCCACTACTCCCATGTTTACATGGTGGATTTCAGCCTGACAGACGCCTTCGGCCATGTTTTTGAAATTAAAAGCGAAAATGCTTTAGGCTGTATCTGCATTTTCTGGCCAAACTATTACAATAGGGAAACAGAACTTTTCACCCGAAAAATGGTGATTGACACCCAGTTTGATTTTAACAGGTTTGCTTTTCACGATGAAAATATCTATGAAAAAGCATTTCGCCATAAACTGGTGCAGATTATCAAAAATGACAATGTAAGCCATTGATTTTCATATATGGCAATACCACGCAGACAACCTTACAGAGCTTCGGTTACTAGAGCGTGTTTGAAAATTCATTTCAGGAACTTTCAAACACGCTCTAATATGATGATTTGCTGAACTTCATATCTATTCCCTATGTTTTTTCTGAAGCCGCCAAAAAGATAAGACAACAATTACAACTCCCGCCCCCATTCCTGCATACAAAAGATACCTATATAGAGTGTTCTCTGCATTATCTACCTGCTTTTTGACAGCAGCATCTGGAGATTCCATTAACTGTGTCCCAAAAAACCTCTCTGTCTCATGATCCAGATCCTGTAAAATTTTCTGTACTTTTTCCGCATAGCTTAATGCAAAGAACGCATCTTCTTCCAGTTTTCTTGCTTCTACTCCTCCAACATCCTTATACAGATGTGCATGCGAATACAAATCTGCCTGAATGCTTTTTTCTGCATTTTCTGCATATGTATACCCCTGATAATCATAGAATATATAATCCTTATGCAGATAATCCTGTTCATTCAGCTTTTCAGCCCAAAGTGAATCAATAGAACACCCTGTTCCCGCCCCTGGCGTATAATCACCAATCCCCTTCAACGCCTCTACTTCCGCTATAACCTTGCCATCACATACAATAGGAAAATGATACTCTGCTGCTGTATTTTCTCCCTTTCCCATTTCTATACTCCACACGACATATGGTTTACAAATTAGAAATTCGGAATCTTTCCCTATCTCCAAGTCTTCAAAACCGCCTTCCTTTTTATGTTCCAATATAGAATCAACAAGTATATCATCTGCATACTCTTCTACACTTTGGAATACCCCATCAGGAATATTTCCGGCGTACAATCCATCTCTTTTTATCTCTATTTCATTTGCCTCTGCATTTTGGCAGGTAAAAACAAAGCTCGCCATGCAAAATACAACCCATACAAACGGCAGAATACTCCTCCTCATAACTCCTCCTATCTATACTCACGAGCCTTAACATTTGCCGAACAAAAGGTTAAACTTCCTTATAAAATTCTTCTTGTTTGCATAGCATGGCAAATCTCATAACTCGTGAGTATAATAACCGATTTTCACCTCTCACCTAAACACACCCTCTAAGAAAAAACAACTTGCGTTAGATGGAAAATATTCTTTTAAATAAATTAAATATATTACTGTTTAGATAAAGTTCTTACCCACGAATATACTTCTTTTCCTATACTGAGAATAGGATTGACAGAAGGGTAGGCAATATCTTTTTTATCTAAGCTGTAGTCAGTACATCTGCTCTTATTTTGGAATATACAAGCCCTCACGTTCCATAGCCAGGGCAACAGCATTTACTTTTTGCCCGCTAACAAGACGGAAAGCAAAACATCGGGATTAAGAGAAGCACTAAACATCATTTTCTTTTATATATGCATCGCCTTTAATTTCCTTTACAACTTTCTCTTGAGATTTCGTAACATTTATGCTTGTATATTTTGAAACAGCCATATTTCTAGCTGATGCTACCCAACACCAAGTTGGTTTCTCCTGCTGCTGGAAACCTGTTGTTCCGTTTGAATATCTCCAATCCGCTGCATATACCAAAATTGGTGAGCAAAATAAATTACAAATCAAGCCAAGAATAATTCCTTTTTTTATAATACCATATTTATTCATCCATATCCCTCCTCATTCTTCTTCTGAGTAAAAAAAGAAATGTACAAATTATTAATAATATGCTTACTATACTAATAACAATTATTGAAACATAATTATTTTTTTTATCTGAAGGCACTTTTAATCTTAATTGTACCCTTCCTCCATATCCCATTTCAGAAACAAGTGTCCTCAACTCTTTTTCTGTATATTCTTCAATAAAGTTATCCATTCCCTGAATATATTCAGACAATTCATATACTTTGCCTTCTTCCTTTCCGATAGTTTCAAGAACAGGGGTCAACTGTGAGCTATATGGAGCCTCATATGGAATAACATATTCGTTATCTTTTGCATCCTTTACATAAATTAAATTCATCTCATAAAATGGAAGATTGACAGTTTTCACATCTACTATGTCATCATCAAAATCCTGCTTTATTATTGATTTAATAGAATCCATATCATCAGCCACATAAATATAATCATCACCTAAATAAGTACCATAAACTTCATATTTTGTGCCTTCTTTTTGTATATAAATAGACGCATATGTCCCAGCCATAGTCTGTGCTGGAATATACCATGCATTGTTCCATAATACTTTTTGTTTCCCATATTCTCCCCCTTAATAATATTATAGCCTCTCGGATTCTCCAGCCCTTATTTTCTGCGACTTTCAAATCCAGTTTTATAAAATATCCCACATGCACTCTCACTTTCTGCAACCATCCTCCCTGCACTTTCATAAAACACATAATCCTTATTTAAATAGTCAATCTGATTTAATTCTTCTGATATATTGGTACCAAAGTTCATTTTAAACCCTTCCATAGTATCTGTAACAGTTAAAATCATAAAGACCTTACTATTTAAAACAAAAGGAAACTTATATACCGCACTCTGTATATCCTCTATTCCAACAATTATATACGGCTTTGTAATATAAACCTGACTATCTGTTTTAATATCAGTATCAATTACTTTTGCCTCAACAGCTACCTCAATTACATCCCTTCAGTTTTCTTCTACAAATTCCCATACAACATCTGGAATTGCCTCACCATACAGTCCACTATCCCTCTCTGTTATAACATCATATGCCATAGACTTTATATGTGGCATTACTGCAAACATTACTAACAGCATCCCCAATGCAAACTTCATTGCAAATTTCACTACATTTCTCTTCATTCCGCATTCCTCCCATTGCATATTAACCTATTTTTCAAGGTCTTTTAACTTTTTGTTCACTTAAATAACACCATTGCTCCCCTTAGAATCATTACTTTCCATATAAGAAAAGCGCACTGGCTTCGTTGGCGTGTCACAATTTCTTAACCTATAAAAAGCTGCAGCTTTCCTATATTTTACCTACTTTTTTTCTTATGAAACAAGACATTTGCTATGAACGGTAATTTTTACTGCTATTTCACCGAAACCATGCCATATTTTACCCTCATGCTGCCTTCTCCGCTGAATACAATCGGTTTCCTTTCAGATAACGAAACATTAATTTCCCTTCTTCATATTTTAACTGTACCAGTCTGCATCCGGCGGCCTGATAAATCATTTTCAACTTTCTGCTGCCAGTATGAAAAAGATAGATTTTATTGCCGGAAATCAGATAATATTGCTTTGGAGAATGCTGCACCAGACAACGAACGGAAAGTTTTTTCAGGCATTTTGCCGATGAACCATTCAGGCGGCTTCGGGAGTAAATCCCGTTTGAAGTTCCATAGATGAACTGCCCTGACTGGTACCAGAAGCCACTTTCTACCTTCCGCCAGTATTTATTATCAAATCTGGTATTTACTGCCTTTACATTTGGTATTCCATAATGTCCTGTCTTTTTCAATGCTGCTGTACTGATTAAAAAATTATCATGATAGACAATTCCATATTGGTCTGCCTGATTCCTGCTATTTAAGGGATCATCCCATGTCACATCAGTGTGATACCAATCAGATCCAATTTTCACAAGATTCCACATATGGCTCATTTAAGAGGAGCTGATACATTTCACAGAAATTCCAACTTTCCTTAAAAGAAGCTTATATGCTACAGAATTCCCTGGCAATTCGCCCTCTTTTCCAGCAGCGCACCCACCCACGGCTGTCAGTCGGGAATCCCTGCATTTATCCCCAAAAAGAAATACCCATATTTTTTCCATTTCATAGCAATCCCTCCAAAGAACACGAGTTTTCAGATTTCCAACCATTCCATACAGGCGGCACAAACAATATAGGATAAAATATTACTTTCGGAATACAACTTAAAGTTGTTTTACACACTTTTCCCTAATAAATAATTGATAAACTGCTGTGCTGTACGGCCGGAAATCCCGCCATGGCTCATTTCCCACTTATTAGCCTCCGCACAAAGTTCTTCATCAGAAAGCGTAATTTCAGGATAACGCTTTGCAAGCGATGTTACAATATTAAAATATTCCTTCTGTGAAGGCTTATAATAGCCAATGGTCACGCCAAAGCGTGCCACAAGCGAAAGCTTTTCCTGCATGGTATCAGAGCGGTGCAGTTCGTCCTGCGACATATCCGAACGGTCGCCCCATGTTTCACGAATCAGATGACGGCGGTTGGAAGTCGCATAGATTAACACATTCTCTGGTTTTGTTTCCAACCCGCCTTCAATCACTGCCTTTAAATACTTATATTCAATTTCAAACTCTTCAAAAGACAAATCGTCCATATAAATGACAAAACGATAGTTCCTGTTCTTAATTTCCGAAATCACCCTTGACAGATTTTTAAACTCATGCTTATAAATTTCTATCATACGCAGCCCACGGCTGTAGTATTGATTTAAAATTGCCTTAATGCTGGTTGACTTTCCGGTACCTGCATCGCCAAAAAGCAGCACATTATTTGCCTTGCGCCCTTCCACAAAAGCTTCTGTATTAGCAATCAGCTTTTCTTTTTGCAGCTCATAACCAATTAAATCATCCAATGTCATATCACCTGTTGTGGTAATCGGGCTTAAAATACTGCCATCCTCCTCTTCGGAAATACGAAATGCCTTATTCAACCCGATTTTTCCAACACCATACTCCCGGTAAAACTCTGTAATAATCTGATACAATTCGTCTTCGCCCTGCACCTTTTCAATCAGTCCGCTAAGCTTTTGCACCTTTTCACTGACACTTTTATTAAAAATCTGCTCGCTTTTTACAACTGCCTTATAATTCGTAATCACTGAGAAACAGCGGATATCAAGCTCCTTTTCCATTTCCGAAAAATCATAGTCAAATAGTTTTTTAAATACAGCAAAATCATTTTTGGCAAATTCATTTACTGTCCCCTCATTTGCCCCTACCTTTTCTGAAACAAGGGAAAATGGGTTCTCTGTCATTGCCAGTAAAAATGCCAGATAATTATGCCATAAATTTTTGTCAAAACCATAGCGGGTAGATATTTCCAACAAGCGGTTAATTTCTGTATAAATATCCGTAATCAAATCTTCTTTCCTGTATTCACCTGTCGCAAACCGCTGGCAGATATCCGCCAAACGCAGTAAAATACTATCTTTCCCAATATTTCTATAAAGTACAAGTTTCGCTGTTAATCGGTACATCTTTTGCCACCTCCCAGACTTTTACTATATAACTCCAAACTACATTTTTTCCGGTGCTTTAAGTCCGAGTAAGTCAATTCCAGTTTCTAATGCCTGCCCTACCAGACGGCTCAGAAGGATATAAGAAGCACGAACTTTTTCATCCTCATTTGTTACAATTTTATTGTCATGGTAAAACTTATTAAACGCATCTGACAACTCATAGACAAACTGGCAAATCTTATGTGGAGCCTGCTCTACATAAGCTGCCTCTACCGTTTCACTCCATTTTGCAAGGGACAGCATAACATCTGTCTGGCTCTTATTTTCGGGTGGAAGGATGACTGCCTCCTCACTTACTGTAATATTCTGTGCCGCTACCTTATTCATTAGTGATTTGATTCGAACAATTGTATACAGAATATATGGCCCAGTATTTCCCTCAAAGGAGGTAAAACGCTCCATGTCAAAAATATAATCCTTGGCAGCCTGGTTGCTTAAATCGCCATATTTAATGGCAGCAAGCGCAACCTTATCTGCCGCATCCTTTTTGTCTTCCTCCGTCATGTCACGGTCTGCCATTTTATCAGAAACCTCTTTTACCACATCAGCAAGCAGCGCTTCCAGACGCAAAACACCACCGTCCCGCGTTTTAAAAGGCTTGCCATCCTGCCCATTCATCGTACCATTTCCGACAAAAATCAAATCTACATCTTCCCCGATGATTTTTGTTTTCCGGGCACAACGGAATACCTGCTCAAAATAAAGCGCCTGGCGTTTATCAACCACGTAGATGATCTTTTGTGGATCAAATAATTTGCGGCGTTCTACAATAGTAGCCAAATCTGTTGTATTATAAAGCGTCGCGCCATTTGACTTTAAAATCATACATGGCGGAATTTCCTTTGTATCTGTTTCCTCTTTGACATCGACCACAAGCGCTCCCTCATCAATGTGGGCATAGCCATCATCTTTCATCTTCTGCACCATATCTGGAATATAAGGCTGTGCATCTGATTCCTTTTTCCAGAGGTCAAACTCCACATTTAACTTATCATATACCCTCTTTAAGTCAGCTACCGATACATCAATAATATGCTGCCAGATTGCAAGATACCCCCTGTATCCGGCCTGTAACTGTGCTGTAGCTTCCTGTGCTTCCTCTTTATATTCTTCATGTTCTTTGGAATATTTGCTGGCATATGGATAAATTTCTTCCAAATCCGCTATGGTAAATGGAGGCTCCTTTGGATATTCTCCAGTATAGCTCTCATCAAAATATACCAGTTCTGGACTGCGGTGCTTTAATTCTGTAATAATCAGCCCGATCTGCAGCCCCCAGTCGCCAAGATGCACATCGCCAATCACATGATATCCCAGATACCTTGCGATCCTCTTAATACTTTCTCCAATAATAGCCGGGCGCAAATGACCGACATGAAGCGGTTTAGCCACATTTGCCCCGCCATAATCAATAATAATTGTTTTCTCTTTTTTTGAAGTATCGCAGCCAAAACTTCCACTTGCCGCTATCTGGTTCATATAATCCCCCAAAAAAGCAGGGCTAACCGTCATATTGATAAACCCTGGCGCTTGTGCTGTAACTTCTGAAAAAGTGGCGCTTTCTGCTAACTTTTCTACCACCTCACCTGCCATCATAACAGGCGCTTTATGGTATTCCTTTGCCGCCGCCAGCGCACCATTGCACTGAAACTGGCACAAATCAGGGCGGTTCGATACCGTCACTTTTGCATACTTTTTGTCATAGCCTGCCTGTTCAAAAGCATTACTTAACTCCTGTGCCAATATTTCAAGAATTGTATTCATAACCCGTAAATCCTCTCTTTCTATCTTAAACGTTATTTTCCTGTTCACCGCATCCCTTCAAACACGCTCTAACTGTCCACAGACATGATCCAGTATCTCAAAATACTCTGGAAACGTCTTTTTGCAGCAAGAAGGATTTTGAATCACCACTCCTTCTGTCCGCAGACCTGTAATTGCAAATGCCATTGCCACACGATGGTCATCATAAGTTTCGACTTTTGTCCCTCGCAGCTTTCCCGGACAAATCGTGATACTGTCCTCTGTTTCCTCACATTGGATTCCCAGCTTTCCAAGCTCTCTGCAAATCACAGAAACACGGTCTGATTCCTGTCCTCTGATATGGGCAATTCCCCGAATCGTAACCGGAGCATCTGCATATGGCGCAATCGCCGCCATCGTCAGAGCCTGATCAGAAAAATCACTAAACGACGCCGTAATCCCATGTAATTTTCCCCCTTCTGGCCCTTTTAATAAAAGCTGCCCACTTTCCCAGAAAACCTGACATCCCATTTGCTCCAAAATGGCAATAAATTTCATATCCCCCTGCAAAGAATCCTTCCGCATATGATGGACAATAGCAGTCCCTCCTGTTACAGCCGCCATTGCATAAAAATAACATGCAGCAGATACATCTGGTTCAATCTGGTAATTCTGCGCCTGATATTTTCCCGCCATCGTTTCATAACAGTTTTCCGATTTCTTTTGTACGCCAGGATGCGCAAACTGCTTCATCATCTGCTCTGTCATTTCCACATAAGAGCGTGCGCTTCTGTCTCCAGTAAGCTGAATCGTAAGCCGCTCAAAACAGAGCGGTGCAGTCATTAAAAGTGCACTTAAAAACTGGCTGCTAGAATCAATATTCAACTCTGTAAAGGCAGTTTCTTTCTTTTTTCCAATTCCCTGTATCGTCATCGGGAATGTATATGCCTGCCCCTGATAAGAAATTTTAGCGCCAAGCCCTTCTAAAGCGAGCAAAAGCTCCTTCATTGGACGCTTTTTCATCTGCTCCGAAGAATCCACTTCATAACATCCATCTCCCATTGCCAGAAACGCAGTCAGAAAGCGTGCCGCTGTCCCGGCGCTTCCCACATAGACAGAAGCCTTCTTTTGGGGAATCATTCCTCCCTGCCCTTTCACCCTGACTTGTTTTTTTTCGAAATCTTCCTTCACAACAAATCCCAAATCCTTTAATGCCTGTAAAAAATATCTGGAATCATCACTAAAAAGAACCCCTTTTAGCAAAGACTCTCCCTCTGCCATTGCAGCCATCAAAAGTGCACGATTCGTGATACTTTTAGACCCTGGCACATCACCCTCTAACTTCAAAGGCTTATCCACTTTTTTTACCAAATATGTTTCCATAACCCCTCCGCTACCGCACTCTCTCCCGAAGTTTTCTGATTCCTTCCAAAAATACGGGTTTTTGTGCAAAAATAAAGCTTCTCCTGCTGTAAGGATAATTAATTACACTTAGCACATCCTCTTCTGTTGCAAGAATACAGTCGTTAATATCCACATAAACTCTTTCCCTGCTCAAATCCTCTATTTTAAATATCGTTTCGCACAAAGAAATCGTAACAGAATCCTCTTCTTTTTTCTCTGTCCATAAAATATTATAGCCAAAACGTTCTGCCATCTCCCGAATTCTGTCTGCTGTTGCAACATAACCATTTTCTTCTATATAGATTTTCTTCCTATCCTTCAACAACTGCTGATAGGGTACCTCATTAAAATCCAACTCAAAAATACGGTTTTCCCCCGCTTTTCCCATCACCCCATGAATTGCGTCATCATAGGCAAGCATCACTGTCCTGGCTCGATTTCTGTTTCCAGTATGCACCCCTTCATAGACATGTTCAAAAAGAGCCGCCAGAAAAACTTCTGCCATTCTCTCAAGCTCCTCTTCTTTTGTATATTTTGCAAAAAATACAATCCAGTTACGCCATGCATAATAAGTCGGAAATGTATTGACCAGTTCTTTTTTTGCCCCCATTGCATGTAAGGCCTTCGCACTGCCAACAGACGCCACTTTCCAGCCTGCACAGTTGCAAAGATAACACCACTCTGTATCATCCCAATAAAGAAAATTTTCCTCCGGCATCAGCCCAATACGCTCAATTACACTGCGCCGAACCATCAGCGAACACGCCGCTACCGAATCCACATACAAATATTCCGGCATTGTCCCATCTTCTATCGCATTAAAATAATGCACCTCGGTACAAAAATTCTGAAAATCTATTTTCTGCCCAAACTGCTGCACATACTCCGGCGCTTCCAAATGATACACCTTAGCCCCTGCCATTCCGGCTTCCTCGTGGGATTCCAAAAAATCATACAGATTCCCAACCACATCCTCATCTAACAACGCATCATTATCAACACACATAACATAGGGATAGCCCTTTTCATATACAACACGCAGTCCCGTGTTAAACCCACCAGATCCTCCAAGATTCTCCCTGTTTACTAACAGTGTTACTTCATTTTCGTACTTTTCCCTGATCCTTTTCACAGAATGGTCTGTTGAGCCATTATCCACAACATATAAATCAAAATCCGTAAATTTTGATTCCAAAATACATTGAATACACTCTAATACTTCATTTTCTTTATTATAATTACAGATAACAATACCTATTTTCTTCATATTATGCTCCGTTCTTTCCACTTTTTGTACCATTTCCAAAATTTGTTCCAGATTAGTTTATCATTTGGCTATAAAAATGTCTATACTATAAATACAAAGTTACTCTATATCAGTTTTTTATTGGTTTGCTAAAAAAAATAATTTTTTCTGTCACACAGGCAAGAAAGCGTTGTCTAATTAAGTAGGAGGTATAAGTCTATGAATAAAAAAACGAATGAAGAATTACTGGCTTTGGTGCGCAAAGCCACAACAGGGGATAAAATGGCCCTTGAAACCCTTGTCACAGGCGTGCAGGACATTGTATTCAATTTATCCCTGCGGATGCTTGGCACATTTGCCGATGCAGAAGACGCCACGCAGGACATTTTGCTGAAAATGATTACCCATTTATCTTCTTTTAGAGGTGACAGTTCATTTACAACATGGGTATTCAGCATTGCTGCGAATCATCTGAAAAATTATAAAAAGCATATGTTCGCCCACTATCCGTTGAGCTTTGAGTATTATGGGGCTGACATAGAAAACGGAAAAATACAGGATGTGCCAGATTTAACGCAGAATGTGGAAAAAGATATTCTGGCTGAGGAACTAAAAATGTCTTGTACCAACGTAATGCTGCAATGCCTTGATATGGAAAGCAGATGTATTTTCATATTGGGTACGATGTTTAAGATTGACAGCCGTATTGCAGGGGATATTTTGGGAATGACCCCGGAAGCATACCGGCAGCGGCTTTCCCGAATACGCAAAAAAATGGCTGATTTTCTTGGACAATATTGTGGCGAATACGGCAGTGGCAGATGCAAGTGTAAAGACAGAGTGAATTATGCAATACAAAACCACCGGATAAATCCGCTGAAACCAGATTACACGGCAGCCACGGAAATTCCCATTCAAACTATGCTTGATGTAAAAAATGCTATGGAAGACATTGACGACTTATCGCAAGATTTCTCGTTCTGTAAGTCCTACCAGTCTCCCGAACGCACAAAACACCTGATACAGGAATTGTTAAATTCCACGCAGCTTTCCATTATTCGAAATTCGTAAAGGAGATGACAGATTATGAATAATACACAGATAATTACAGATTACTTATCAGCATTGAGCATGAATAACAACCGTGACTGGTATCATGCGAACAAGGAAGATTACAAAAAAGCAAATGCTGAGTTTGAAAGACTATTACAGACTTTAATATTGGAAATCGGAAAATTTGACAGCAGCATTTTACATAACAATCCAAAAGACCTTACATTTAAGATTGTAAGAGATACACGTTTCAGCCATGATAAATCACCTTATAATCCTGCTTTCCGTGCCCATATTTCCTCTAAGGGTAAACTGCCTGTTCCTGTTGGATATTATCTTATGATAAAACCTGACAATCAATCCTTCTTGGGCGGCGGCTTATTTGCAGATATGTTTAAGGATGCAACAACAATGATACGGGATTATATTGCCCAAAATGGTGAAGAATGGGAAAAAATTATCCATGATCCAGAGTTTGAAAAATATTTCACTGTAAAGGGAACAGCATTAAAGAATGTTCCTACTGGATATGAGAAAGAGCATCCACAAGCGGAATATCTAAAATATAAGAGTTGGTATTTGGAATATCCGTTAAAAGATGAAGAACTGAATGATGCAGAAACATTTCTTGCAAAAGCAGCAGAGCTTTTCCGAATCATGAAACCGTTTAACGATTTTCTGAACAAGGCACTTGTGAACTTTCAAATGCCGGCAAGGTAACAAATTACCATTCACGGCTGGTTTTAGAAAATATTCAATATAGAAGGAACTCATGGCATATAGATTATCAACGGAATTTGTGATAAAATAAAGATAGTGATTCAAAACCAGATACACAACCCATTCTGGAAAGCAATGACAGAAAAAATTTTTAGGAGGTACATGATATGGCTTGGTACGATGAAGCTATCTTTTATCACATTTATCCTTTGGGGCTGACAGGCGCACCCAAAGAAAACACTTATGGAAAGCCGGAGCATCGGCTAAATACGCTTTTGCCATGGATTGATCACATCAAAAGCATTGGCTGTAACGCCATCTACATCGGGCCGTTGTTTGAATCTGTCGGACATGGCTATGAGACGACCGACTACAAAAAACTTGACAGCCGCCTTGGAGACAACCAGGACTTAAAAAATTTCGTAGCAGAATGTCATGCCAAAGATATCCGGGTAATTTTCGATGGAGTATTTAATCACACCGGACGTGATTTCTTTGCGTTCAAAGACATCAGGGAAAAACGTGAAAACTCCCATTACAAAGATTGGTATTGCAA
The DNA here is from genome assembly GCA_947651225.1 of uncultured bacterium. Lineage (GTDB taxonomy): Bacteria > Bacillota > Clostridia > Lachnospirales > Lachnospiraceae > Butyribacter. The sequence continues at coordinate 14,426 of CANSYK010000079.1, forward strand.
CGTAAATTTTGGTGGAAATAACGAATATAACGATGGTTTTTCCTATGACAACTGGGGTGGATACGATCTGTTAGTCAAGCTCAATCAGAGAAATCCTGCCGTAAAAGATTATATCTGCGATGTTATCCGTTTTTGGGTGAGTGAATTTGATGTTGACGGTATCCGCCTTGATGCAGCGGATGTGCTTGATTTTGATTTTATGCGAACCCTAAGACAGGTTGCAAATGAGGTGAAACCGGATTTCTGGCTGATGGGTGAAGTAATCCATGGGGATTATATTCGCTGGGTGAATGAAGGGACATTGCACTCTGTTACAAACTATCATCTGCATAAGGCACTGTACTCTGGCAACAATGACCACAATTTCTTTGAGATTGCACATACAGTAAAGCGCCTGTACGATATGGGCGGCAGTAACCCAAACGGCTTCCGGCTCTATAATTTTGCAGACAACCATGATGTAGAACGTATTTACACAAAACTAACCAATAAAGCACACTTTGCACCAGTACACATCCTGCTGTATACTCTGCCTGGTATCCCTTCCCTGTATTACGGCTCCGAATTTGGCATCGAAGGCAAAAAGGAAAAGTTTTCTGACGATTCCCTAAGACCTGCACTCAATTTTGATGATTATAAGACTGCCCTGACAGATAATTCTTTCACAAAGCTGATTGCTGCACTTGGCCGTACCAGACAGCAGGCAAAAGCATTGACTTACGGTGACTATAAAGAACTGAAACTTATGAACCGCCAATACGCTTTTTCCCGCAATTTTGAGGGTGAAAGTGTGGTTGTCACAGTCAACAATGACGACAGTGATTTTGTAATAACAGTTCCTGCCGGAAATGCTGTTGAATATTTCGGGGCGCTTTCTGGCCAGAAGGTCCGTGTGGAAAATGGTGCTATCTGTGTCAATGTACAGGCAAATTTCGGTGAAATCTGGCTGCCTGTTACAAACGGAACTCCTTCTAATCGTTCCAACGTAAAGCCGCTTGAACTTCATATTGCAGATGCCAAAAAAAATACCGCTGCACCTTCCAAAGAAGCTTCCCCTGCTGTCAGCAAAACAGAGAAAAACACACCTGAGCAGGTAACCCAGGCGCCTCCTGCCGTTTCGGCTGCCAAAGCAGAGCCCCCTGTAATGAATGCCGAAACTTCTGAGGAATTTGAAAGAGGAAAGATTGCAGGACTGCAGGAGGCGATTCTTGTTATCCTGGAAAAGCACGGCTCAGTTACTGATCAAATGCGAAAAGATGTCACTGATAATGTGTATCATGACTCATTAATCAACTGGATTAAGAGTTTCTAATAATCGGAAAAAAAATGAGGTAGACCTATGAAACGATTTCAATTAAAGGCAAAAGACCAGTATGGACTTTCTGTACATGTATTTCCTGCCAGCCAGCCAAAGGCTGTTGTGCAGATTATCCACGGAATGGAGGAGCATCAGGAACGCTACGAGAACTTTGCAGCGTTTTTATGCCAGAACGGATATACCGTCGTTACCTCTGATTTAAGGGGACATGGAAAAAATGCAAGAGATTTAGGATATTTTCAGGAAAAAGATGGATATCTCGCCCTGATTTCAGACCAGGTAAAAATACGAAATTTTATTGCCAGACAATACCCTTCTCTTCCCGTCTGCCTGTTTGCCCATTCTATGGGAACAATTATCTCACGTGTCCTTTTACAGAAACACTCAAAGGATTACGAAAAAGTAGTGCTTTCCGGCTATCCAAATTTCCAGAAAGGCGCCTATATCGGACTTCTTATCAGCTCTGTCATACAAAAGCTCCATGGTCCAAAATACAAATCTGCCTTTCTGCAAAATTCCAGTGTAGGAGTCTTTAATAAAGCAATCAAAGAACCAAGAACAAAATTGGACTGGATATGCAGCAATCCCCAAACCGTTGAGGCTTATCAAAAAGATCCCTATTGTGGCATTAATTTTACCTGTTCTGCCTTCCACGACCTCTATCAGCTTGTTATCCAGATGCATAACCCAAAAGCCTGCAAAAATGTCCATAAACAGATGCCACTCCTCCTAATCTGCGGAAAAGACGACCCCTGTGTCGGCAGTGAAAAAGGAATGGCGGACTCCTGCCAGATTCTCTCTGCCGCAGGCTTCAACCGGATTTCACAGATTACCTATCCTGACATGCGCCACGAAATACTAAATGAAACAAATCACCATCTCGTTTATCAGGATGTCCTGAACTTTCTAAATACTTAGGTTGTAGATTGCCATATGTAGGAAAAAAAATAAATGAATTGCAAAACCATACAATCTTTGTTATTATTATTTTATATATTTTCATATTATAAAAACAGAAGAAACTGTTTAGACGCTGTCAGTGAGACAGATAAGTTTAACCATATCTTAGGAACTGTAAATAATTAATTTGGCCAACTTACCTGCCTGCTTTTCCAATTGCTACATCAAAAAGCTTCGCCGAGTCTATGCTCCGCTTCGGTTAGTGCCAGACGGACATCCCTGGATGTCCAGCACCCCGCATCGCTTACGTTTTTTCTTTGCACTTGAAAAAGCATTCTTCGCACAACTTGTTCATTTAATTTCTTTACAGTTCCTTATGCAAAAAAGAGAGGGATAGCTACAATGAGTAAAAAAAAGACAGAACTGATTAAAGCGATTTCAGAATTAAAAGAAATGGATTACACCAAATCACCGGAACTGGACAATATTTACCAGCGATTATCCAATGGCAGGGCACAATTTGAAGAGGCTCTTGAAAAAAATATTAACGCAATTATGCAGATTAGTGCCCTTGACTTAACACTGCATCACCTCACAGAGGAGATTCTGGAAATTTCACGAAGCGTAGCTGCTGCTACCGATATTATTTTTGGAGGAGGAACGGATTCTTCTGCAATGGGAAGAGCAAACAGCCAGCATGAGGAATTGACTAACACCATCATTCACGCCTCTGAAGAAACAGATGAAGTATATAAGAAAATAGAACTGGGGCAAACGGAACTGACTGCAATTAAAAATCTGTCCAGCCAAACCATTGCAATTTCCTTACAAATGCAAAACGACATGAATGATCTTTTTGAGTTAATTGAGCAAATGAACAGTATCATTGCCGGAATCGACTCAATATCCATGCAGACAAATCTTCTTTCTTTAAATGCTTCCATCGAAGCTTCCAGAGCCGGCGAAGCCGGGAGAGGCTTTGCTGTTGTAGCCGATGAAATCCGCAGCCTGGCAGGCGAAACACAAAAACTGACTGGCAGCATGGGAGAGTTTGTCCAGGGAATTAAGCTTGCATCAGAAAAAAGCACTTCCAGTGTTACAAATACCATTGAAGCCCTTCAGTCAATGACAGAAAAAATCGAAAATGTCTGGGCACTGAATGATGAAAACCAGAACCATGTTTCACAAGTCAATGACTCCATTAGTTCCCTTGCTGCTGTCAGCGAAGAAATCAGCAGCAATATGGCAGAAATGGAAAACCAACTGAAAAATAATACCGACTTTATGCAGAATGTCAGCAACGAATTAAAGACTGCCTCTGAACCGGTAGTAAATATTGAAAAAACACTGGATGAAGCCACAAAGTTAATGGGGAAAATGGCTGGTGATGCCTTTTATCACATGGAACGTTCTGAATTTGCCAAGCATATCAGTAACGCTATTTCCGCACATAAAAAATGGTTGGAAAACCTCAGAAATATGGTTGCAAAGAGAACCGTCCTGCCGCTCCAGCTCAATGCTTCCAAATGCGGTTTTGGACATTTCTACTATGCCGTTACCCCACAGATTCCAGAAATCCAATCAATTTGGAACGCCTTAGAAGCCAAACATAAAAAGTTCCATGGCTATGGTGCACAGGCAGTTGATGCCCTGAATCAAAAAGATTACATACAGGCAGAACATATATACCATGAAGCGGAAAACTATTCTGCAGAACTGATAGCTGACTTAGAAAAAATATTGACATTATTATAGAATTTGTTTCTGTTGAAAGATTACTGCAAGTTGTTTCATTTAATTATACAGGTCATAAACAATATAAAAACCCCCTGAAAGTATCTTCACAAAATACTTTCAGGGGGTTCTTTCCTTAGGAACTTTATATTATTTCTTTAGGCATTTACAATCATCAATGATTGATAACTCCTCTCCTAATCCCTTCGAAGAATAAATCTTGCAACAAGACCCTTGAGCACTTCTGCCTGACTAGAAAGCTCTTCACTTGTTGCGGCGCTCTGCACTGCGGTATCTGAATTAGACTGAACCACGGTAGAAATCTGGTCAACGCCAAGAGTAACCTGCTCAATATTGCTTGCCTGCTCTTCAGCCGCATCTGCAATCTTAACTACTTCTTCAGAAGCCATACGTACCTCTTCTACTACCTTTCTTAATGATTCTGCTGTGGAATCTGCAATCTGTGTACCACGGGTTACAGCTTTCATAGAGCTTTCAATCAATTCTGCTGTGTTCTTAGAAGCTTCTGAACTCTTACCAGCAAGATTACGAACTTCATCTGCAACTACCGCAAATCCCTTCCCTGCAACACCAGCACGAGATGCTTCTACTGCTGCATTCAGCGCCAGAATATTTGTCTGGAAGGAAATATCTTCAATTGTTTTAATAATCTTTCCAATCTCATTTGATGTACGGGTAATTTCTTCCATAGCAGCCATCATGTCAATCATCTGTTCATTACACTTCTCTGCCTCATCACCAGCCATAGTAGACTTTCCTCTTGCCTGCGTAGCATTTTCTGCTGTATTTTTTACCTGAAGAGAAATTCCGGTAATCGTAGCTGCAAGCTCTTCTACAGCGGAAGCCTGCTCTGTTGCCCCCTGTGAAAGCGCCTGTGCCCCATTAGCAACCTGGCTGGAACCTGCCGCCACCTGATCAGCACTCTGGTTAATCTGGAACAGAGTAGAACTAAGACCTTTGTTCAGCTTCTTGATAGACGACAACAATCCCTGGAAGTCACCTACATATCGCTGTTCTGCCTCCGTACGCACATCAAAATTACCATCTGCCATCTCACCCAAAAGTCTTGACGCATCAGAAATCACATCTTTCAAAATCAATGCCATATCCCGGAATGCATCCGCCAGACTTCCCAATTCGTCTTTTGACTTATATTTCACATCAATAGCGAGGTCACCGCTTACAATCTTACCTGCAGATTTTTCCAACTCATAGAGTGGCTTTGTAATTCCTCTTGTCAGATAAGCAGAAAGAATCACTGTAATCACCAAAACAAATCCAGCAATCCCAAGCTGTAAAGCAACCAGCATTTTCTGCATAGTTATCGTACTGGTATAATCTTCTTCCGCATCCTTTTCCGCTACAGCACTAATCTCAATAAGTTCGTTTACTGCTTTGTCCACCAACGGCTGATACTGGCTCATCAGCATTTCCTGTGCCTGTATTTTGTTTGACTTTGCAATCCGCATCACAGTTTCCTGCATTTCGATTGCTTCATTTGCGTCATTTTCAAACGTTTCTATCAGTTCCTTATCACCAGTAAAATTTTCTGACAGCCATTTTATATTTTCTGTTAACATCTGCACTTCATCATTCAGATTCTCGGCATATGTATCCTTTTGGCTCTGCTCATCCTCTATTGTGATGAACGTCAGATTTTTTATGATAATCTGCAGTCCACGGCGCATACTCATGACTTTATTCGTAATTTGATAGCCTACATTATAAAAGTTTGAATACTTCTCCTCATTTTTCTGCAGCCCCATTACTGCGATTGATACACTGCCACAAAATAATATGACAATAATCATAAACGTTACCAATAGCTTCGTCCTAATTCTTAAGTTCTTCATTATTATCCCCCTATACTTTGACATTGATTGTCATTTCTGTTATTCTTCTATTATAATAAACTATTTGCAATCTGTCTACTCCATTATTTTAATTAATTTGCTATTTTGGGGTACTATGTTTTCAAGCACGCTCTAAAGCATGTTTGAACACGCTCTAATGCTATAAAAAGCGCACCAACTCGATGATGCGCTTTGATAGCATTATTCAGAAACATAAAACTAACCTAATCTTTATATACTAATGTCCATTGATTTCCTGACCAAAGAACTGCCGCTTTCCACAAGCATGCTCTCAACAGATTCCCTTGTAATTCCATCCAATGCCCTAGCCGGAATTGGTTTTCCAACCCTCCAGGAGGGATCAGCCTGTTTTGCCGCCTCAACAAAAGCCTGTTTATACGCTCTTTCATACTGCTCCAGTGTGTGACCTGCTGCCAGACGGTCTTTTTTATTCATTTTCCGATACAAATGGGTATATACATCCGAACGGTTCGTCCTGTCTCCATTTGCAACACCATTTTCCCTGAGAAACTCTTTTTTGGTCAGATCAAACATTTCCTGCCTGCTGCTCTCTGGGATAGAGATAATCTTATTTTTCTCTGCCCTGTTCTGATCTGTCACAAGAAGCCCTGCCAATCCAGTAACCGGACAGATATAATCTCCATCCTTATCATATTGCTTCATTTGGTTTTTTATTGCCTGAATATTGGTGTACATCACCTTACCGCCCGTTGCCTGCGTCATTGCGCTGACCACTGCTTTGTACTGCTTGCTGTTTGTATTAATTCCGGCTGCCTTTAACTGTGCCTGTACAGACTTGCTTGAAAGCTGTGATACCTGAATCGGGCCATTTTTGTACCTGCCCCGCATCCCTCCCATATTCTGGAATAAAAAACTATAATCTGTAATTCTTTGCATAAATTATTCTGCCCCCTTTTTGATCCATTCCAATTTTGCTATTTAAAAGGCATTATATACTTATATACTAAAGTCAAATCTGTTACCGCTCCTTTGTGGCGCACCATTTTTAATCGTATCCCAGTCAACTGACCTGATTTTTTCCAACAGCTCATCAATAGAACCTGCTGTTACCTTTGTCCGCTTAATGTTGTCTGGTGCAATAAAGTCTCCTCTTTTTCCTTCTGCTCTCTTCTTTTCTTCCTGCTCTTTTGCCCGTTCCTCCTTTGACTCTTCAATCCGCTCCCTCTGTTTCTCGCTCATTTTCTCAAGCTCTGCAAAGTAAGAAACCGTCCCATCTTTGCCAATGGAAACGCCCAGATGAATTGTCATATCATCCTTTCCCTCTTCCTTTAACTGGTCTTTCAAAGAAGAAAGTTTTCCCGTCGCCTCCTCTAAAATACCCATATATTTTTCTTTTACTTTGCTGTTGGAAGCCATCTCTTCCAAAGTCTCCGGATCAATCAGAACACTGTATTCCTTTGTTCCCCTGGATAGATAGCTCTGTGCCTCTTCTTCCGTTTCATAATCTGCTACCATAAAGTCCATATTCGAATATTTCTTCCGAAGTTCTTCCAAAAGCCTTTGGGCGCCCCTGCTCAATTTCACCTGATTACTGGCAGAATCCACATTTTCCTTTTTTCCGGTCCTGGTATTCTCCCTGTCCTTTTTCTCCTTTACTGAATCACCATATGTATTTTTCTGATATACACCATAATTTTCTACTGCATTCATCTTTTACCTCCTCCAATCCATTGTTTTATGAAGCAATATTTACCATTGTATCATTTTCCTCTTCTTCAATGGCAAACTGATTTGCCTGAATCTGCTTATCTTCTTCCAGCGCACGTAGAATGTTGCCGACATCTTCTGCACAAAACATTCCCATTGCTTTGCCAAGAGAACCGATTTCGTTTCGGTTTACCTTGAGAATGCCGCCTCCAGAAAGCGGTATTGTCACAACCTTGCGAGGGTCACTCATATCTCCAAGGCAGATGGAATGTTCCTGCTCATTACAGGTAAATGCCACTCCATTGTAGACAATCATACCATCCTCCATATACTCGCTGTAAGGAACCCAGTCTTTTCCCTGGCTGCCCTGACTGTCCACCGCTACTTCTTCCTCCTGCACAAAAAGATAGTAGTCCGACTGCTCTGGCTGTAACAATTCCTTCCTTTGCAGCTTTAATTCCATCATAGAAGATTCCCACTCTTCCTTCCAGACAGCCCGGTTATCCTCACGGCTTTCATCAGCTCTTGACTGATTCTGCTCTCCTTCTTCTTTAATCTGCTGCCGAATCGTCTCCTCAACGGCGTCTATTTTTGCCAAATACTTTTTCCACTCTTTTTCTGACATCGTCCGGTCAGGGTATTTGCCTGTATTTCCTATACCCATAAGCCAGCCTTCCCTATAGCCAGAAACATTGATACCCATATCATCCCTCCTCATTTTATCTAACATCTTATTTCTCAAAATCCCTAAAATATATTCTCTTGTTATATCGTCATTTCCATCTGATTTATTTATCTGTACAACGCATTTCCCAATATTCTTTATCTCCTTTTAACAGATTAATCATCACATAATTCATAACCGATAATGAATTTTACCACATCATCCGCTTTCCTGCTGCAATAACTCCTCTACGTTCTAAAACAAATATTATCTGACGGAATAATTTCGCCT
>CANSYK010000080.1 GCA_947651225.1 uncultured bacterium
ATTTTAACAAATATATAGAGTCATGCATAGGTACGGATTATTTCCTGCTTACATTTCAGCAGTAAAACGCACTTTCATACTAACTTCTCCTTAGCTATTAGTTATCATTTTTGGATAAATAATAACTCAAATACTCTAAATTGTATATAGAATTTTTATTTTTAATCGGTTACATTGTTCTATTTTCCAACCGCACAGGTGGAAATGTTTTCTTAGATTAATGTTATTAATTACATTTTTATTGATCGTTATGAAAGTGCAGGCGAAAAATTCTGCAAAGTATTTTATGATTATTTCAAAATCGAAAGATAGTAATATTCAAGTTGAATTGGGGCAGGAGCAGACACTTTATGACAATAAATCAGATTCAATTTCCTTGGAAAATTTGGAAATTATATCAATAGATATTGGATTTCATCATTCTTTTGATGCTGAAGATTCTGACATAGATACTCTGACGGCAGAATTACGTGAGTATTTGCTTTTAACAGGTTATGCAAAGCTTGAAGATTCTAAAATTGCAACAAAAAGCGAAAAGAAAGCACAGGAATATGCGAAGAAGAATAAACTAGGTATTTGGGATTCTGAGTATGAAAACAAGGCTGCTGTGAAAAATGAAAAAAGTTCTGATGAAAAATATAAAATTTTTAGTAAACAATGGTGGAAAAAGACAAGGGAATTTTTAAAGGAGAATATTGTACAGATTATAGAATTGCTGGCTGGGCTTGGTTTTTTTACATTGGTTATTAGAATGGTAATAAGGAGCTTGAGAACCAGAAAGAGAATTATATTTTGGGGTGGGGCAAATTCAGCAGGAAAGACTACCATGGTATTGGCTATCCGAAACCCAGAGGCTTCTATGGAGGATTTGCTGACTCAGTCGCCTACTTTAGACAAAAGAAGGGAACGGGTAATGCGTGATGATTCAAATAAGAAGATTATATTAAAGATGGATTTGTTAGATTCACCGGGACATGAATTGCAAAACTCAATAGATACACTGGCTTTTACATTTGCTGATCGAATTTTGGGAAGAAAATATATTTTGATTTTGGTAGTTGCGGCAACTAAGAATAACAAAATACGCAATGATATTGATAAGGATTATATTAAGGAACAATTAATTACGATATCAATATTTTGGACTGCTTTGCTAAAAGCGCATAAAATAATAAAGCCAAAGTGTGTTGTTTTATTTATTAGTAAGTGTGATCTATATGATTCAAGGGAAGAGATGGAGGCGTTGTTTGATGAACACAAAAAAGTATTGGAAAAGGCATGTGAGGAATCGATGATTACATTCTGTAGTATACCAGGAAGTGTTGTAGATAAATCTGGAATGACAGGTTTAATGGATGTTTTTCGGGAAAAGAGGTAATTGCTATGTTAACAACTTTTATTCTTTCACAGGTGGGAGAAAAGCAAAATGAGCTGGTTTATTGCAATAAACCATTTGAAAAGTTAAAATTAAGTGAATACCTTTATAACATTACTGGTAAGCTTTCTGATAAATCCAGTTTTTTTCGTTGTTTTCGCATGAAAAAAGATGTTGTGCTTGCCTATTACTGGAAAACAACATATTCTGAATTGAAAAGTGGCAGAAAGGGTTTGTTTGTGATAATTGGATTTATAATTGACAATAATTTGTTGCATAATTTTGAACCTGTTATTAATTATACCAAACTTTTTTTTCGTTCTCTTCAGGAATTATTTAATATTTCTTTTGAGGAAACTATAAGTGACAAATTTTTTATTCAGCTTCAGAATAATGTGGATAGTCAAATGAAAAGCCTGAAGGAATGTGCGATAAATGTTAAATCCTTAAGAGTTAAGTGCTTGATTAATATAAAATACCGAAGGAAAGGAAGAAATTTTCCCAAAGCTATTTATTGTGTGGATAATAGAGATTTTTTTATTAATTGGACTATTTTTTCTTTTGAGGCACTGAGATTTGTAAAGCGGGGATATTGGGATATATCTAATCTTAAGGATACTACGCCGTCTTCTTTTCAAATCTTAAATAATGGAGAGTGTTTTCCAAAGGAACTCTCAAGAATATTGCTCAAATTTTATCATCACCATTTTTATATTTTGATTTTTTGATGAGAGGAAATAGATCTTTGTTTTGCTGCTTGTAACATTGTTACATCAAAAATGCTTCAGAGGTAATCAGCCATTTCCGCCATAAGCCTGTGGAGTAGTCAAAAAGGCTCTTCTGTGCCTGTTCTATCCCCCCCCCTTGAAGAAATATCCTGCCAATCTTTATCACTTATTTTGTAAGTGGGGAATGAGCTGTATCTGTAAATTCGATATTATTTTTGTTACAATGGTTTCAAATTACGGAGGTTTCTTTGTTGGTTTCAAATCAAATGGTTATCTGAGTTGTATCCTTGAACAGATGAAAGGCCTGAACTCTTTTCTGTCAAAAGAGGATCTTCTCCCATTATTGCCCTGGTCAGAATCCATACCAGAAAACTGCCGTACCAAACACGCTCTAGGCACTCTGTTGTAAAGGCTTACGATTCATCTGTAAGATATATCCACACCAGTTATTCCTCAGAGATGTGAAGGAAATTAAATTCTTGATGAAAAATATGGGATGTGATAGAATAAAATTAAGAGGTCTGTTAAACGACTCACTTAAAGTTATACTATGTTTCTGGTATTGGTCAGAAATGGAGGGGAATCTATGGATGAATTTCTAATGAAACCTAAAATTGATTTTGCTTTTAAGGAAATAATGGAAAATAGTGAGGCCCGCACGGGATTCCTGGCAGCAGTATTAAATGTAAACCCGGAAGATATCAAGGAAACCCGGATTCTAAATCCGTACCTCCGTAAAATACACGAGGATGATAAATTGGGAATTCTGGATGTGAGGGTATTGATGAATAATGACACCGAGATAGATACGGAGATTCAGCTTGCGGAGTTTGCGGCATGGGCGAACCGCACACTGTTTTATCTTTCCAAAATGTTTGCGGATCAAATTGAAAAAGGGCAGGATTACAGCTTGTTGAAAAAGTGTGTCAGTATCAGTATTTTGGATTTTGTACTTTTTAAGGATGAAGAAACGGAATTTTATTCGTGTTTTCATATTCGGGAAGACAGGCGTAACTTTCTCTATACAGATAAAATGGAATTTCATGTAATTGAACTTCCGAAATTGCCGGAGGAATTAAAAGAGGATGACAACCTGTTGCTTTGGGCAAAGTTTATTAATGCGGAACAAAAGGAGGAATTTGCTATGCTTGCAGAAAAGAGTCCTTATATTAACAGTGCCTACCAACATCTCCAGGTCATTAGCCAGGACAAAGAGAAGAGGTTGGAGTATGAAGTACGGGAAAAGGCAGTCCGGGATCATAATCAGATGATGAAAGAAGCAAGGGAACGGGGAATGCAGGAAGGTAGACGTGAAGGAAGACTTGAAGGAAGACGTGAAAGTATAATCGAAGTTGCAGAAAATTTCATTAAGATGGGACTTGAAACAGCAGCAATTTCTATAGGAACAGGTCTTAGTGAAAATGAAATAGAAGGTTTGCGTAAGAGCCTTAAGTAAATTATGGTTGGATACTGCTCTTTTTTCTTTTTACGGTGAAAGTCTGTTAATATCCCGTTGAGTTCCTCTCCACTGATATCTCGTAGTTAGACAAGAGATGCCTCATTTTTGTTATAAGTTTTACACATTTTATCGTTATCAAGTTTTTCATATGTGGTGGATGTCATTTGCAAGCTGGAAAAGGGCTTCATCAAAAGTAATTTCCGTTTTAATAGAATAATCTTTGCGCATAGAGCGCATCGCAATAACTGCACATAACTCTTTCTGTTGGTTGTTAAGTTTATTTATAGTTGATGTCATATGAAGCACTCCTAATATATTCAAGTGTTTGTATTACTTTCATATTGCAGAAGCAGAATTGGTATTCTAAACGATTAGAGCGTGTTTGAAAATTGCTTTTTGCAAGATGTGCTTTTCTCTTTGTGGGAGATTTGGCTCAAATTTAGGAGGTGTAGTGTTCGGCATTGACTAAATTTGAGCCGAATATATTGCAAAGTGGGGAGTGCAGATTGTGAGAATGAATTTTCAAACACGCTCTAGCAAGGAGAATTGTAATAAACCTGATTTATAATGTTGATTTTGAAATAGTTGGTGTAATATATCTTTTGGTAATATATGCTGTGTTAAGGAACTGTAAATAAATTAAATGAACAAGTTACGAAGAATGTTTTTCCGAGTGCAAAGAAAAAAACGTAGTTCTACACTCCGCTTCGGTCCTTGCTAAACAAGCGCCACTGGCGCTTGTTTAGCAACGTAGTGGGCTACGGCGAGGCTTTTTGATATAGCAATCGAAAAAGCAGGCGAGTAAGTAGTTCAATTTAATTATTTACAGTTCCTAAGTATATATTATTTCTTGATTACCTTAAATTTACACTTCTCATGATTCACTTAAGACTTTTGCGTAAACCGTCGATCTCTTTTTCGCTAAGACCTGTTCCAATAGAGATTGCTGTTGTTTCGAGTCCCATTTTGATAAAATTTTCTGCGATTTCGATTATACTTTCTCGTCTGCCTTCCAGTCTGCCTTCCTGCCTGCCTTCCAGTCTGCCTTCTTGCCTGCCTTCCCGCCTGCCTTCTAGTCTGCCCTCCAGTCTGCCTTCCCGCATACCTCGCTCTCTTGCTTCTTTCATCATTTGATTATGGTCTCGGACAGCTTTTTCCCGAGCTTCATATTCCATTCGTTTTTCTGTGTTCTGGCTAATGACCTGAAGATGTTGATAGGCACTGTTAATATAAGGATTTTTTTCTGCAAGCATATCAAATTCCTCCTTTTTTTCTGCATTTATAAACTTTGCCCAAAGTAACAGATTATCATCTTCTTTTAATTTTTCTGGCAATTTTGGAAGCTCAATTACATGGAATTCCATTTTGTCTGTATACAGGAAGTTATGGTTGTCTTCCCGGATGTGAAAGCAGGAATAAAATTCCGTTTCTTCATCTTTAAAAAGCACAAAATCTAAAATACTGATACTGACACACTTTTTCAATAGGTTGTAATCCTGCCCTTTTTCAATTTGATCCGTAAACATTTTGGAAAGGTAAAACAGGGTGCGGTTTGTCCAGGCGGCAAATTCCGCCAGCTGAATTTCCGTATCTATCTCGGTGTCATTATTCATTAATACCCTCACATCCAGAATTCCCAATTTATCAACCTCGTGTATTTTACGGAGGTATGGGTTTAAAATTTGGGTTTCTTTGATATCTTTTGGGTTTACTTTTAGTATCGCTGCCAGAAATCCTGTGCGAGCTTCATAATTTTCCATAATTTCCTTAAAAGCAAAATCAATTTTCGGTTTCATTAAAAATTCGTCCATAAAGTTCCCTCCACTATTAGTCAGTATTAACTATATTATAACTCCTGCAAGCCATAAAATCTATAACTTTTGTATACTGGTTTAGTTTCTTTTTGCTGAAATGTTACTATTTACGGCTACTTTAAACATCATGCGAAAAACCATCCGGCTATGCCGTCTGGCGCTGCAAAACCAGTAGCTTTTTTTCTTATGATGTTAGAACTGCCTACACGATGAAATATCATGCTTTAGCTTGTATATTGTATAAATTATGGTGGGCATTCAGGGACTTATAGTAAACGCATAAAATACATGCGTTTACTATATATAATTTTTCAATTAAATAGTCAAGTTATAGAAGTTCACAAAAAATTCACATATTTTATTAGCACTCGCTGTTGACGAGTGCTAATAATTGTGGTATAACTTTTCTTGAACAAGGGAAAAGTAAAAGAGAAGGAATTGGATACAATTCCTTAACAGACGTGAACAGTAACAGCAGCTTTTAACATTTATAATATGAAGGAGGAATGACTTATGTTGATGCCAAGTATTTTAAAAGATAATATATTCGATGATTGGATGGGATTTACGTTTCCTGATATTGACAAAAATTTGTATGGAACACGTTCCCAGAATGTGATGAAAACAGATATCAGGGAGACGGAGAATGCGTATGAGTTAGATATTGATCTGCCTGGCTTTAAAAAGGATGAGATTAATGTACAGCTTGAGCGTGGTCAGTTGACAATTCAGGCGGCAAAGAGCATGAATAAGGAAGAAAAAGACAAAGAAGGAAAGTATATTAGGAAAGAACGCTATGCTGGTGCGATGAGCCGCAGTTTCTATGTAGGAGAGGCAGTTGAGAAAAATGAGATTCGTGCCAGATTTGAAGATGGCATTTTAAAATTGTCTGTTCCGAAGAAAGATTCAAAGGCAGTAGAAGAAAGCAAATATATTGCAATTGAGGGATAATAAGACCTGCTGACTGCTGGAGGTATTAGAAATTTTTAGGAACAGCAGGCATGCTTCGGAAAGGAGGAGCATATGAATATTAGTCGTTTTACACAAAAGTCGCAGGAAGTAATACAGGATATGGAAAAGACAGCTATGGATTACGGCCATCAGGAAATTGGGCAAGAGCATCTCTTAGTTTCTCTTATGAATGTGGATGATAGCCTGATTCGTAAGCTGATTGAGAAGATGGGAATTGAGCCGGAGGTTTTTGTGGCACAGGTTGAGGCTTTGCTTCGGAAGCGTCCAAGGGTACAGGGCGGCGATTTAAGGATTGACAAATATTTGAATGAGACGCTGATTTATGCAGAGGACGAGGCGAAGCGGATGGGAGACGAATATGTTTCTGTGGAGCACCTTTTCTTAAGCATGCTTGCGCATCCGAGCAAGGAAATCAAAGGGCTTTTCCGGGAATGCAATATCACAAGAGAACGCTTTTTGCAGGTTTTATCGCAAGTGCGGGGGAACCAGAAAGTGACAAGTGATAATCCGGAAGCTACTTATGATACTCTGGAAAAATATGGCTCTGACCTTGTGGAGCGTGCAAAAGATGGGAAGTTAGATCCGGTAATCGGACGTGATGAAGAAATACGAAATGTCATTCGGATACTTTCCCGCAAGACAAAAAATAATCCTGTTTTGATTGGTGAGCCGGGCGTTGGAAAAACAGCGGCTGTAGAAGGTCTGGCACACCGTATTGTACAGGGGGATGTGCCAGAAGGATTAAAGGATAAGAAGATTTTTGCGCTGGATATGGGCGCATTAGTTGCGGGAGCGAAATACCGTGGCGAATTTGAAGAGCGTTTAAAGGCAGTTTTGGAGGAAGTCAAAAAAAGTGATGGACAGATTATTCTGTTTATTGATGAACTGCATACCATTGTGGGTGCCGGAAAGACAGACGGCGCTATGGATGCCGGGAATATGCTAAAGCCAATGTTAGCCCGCGGCGAACTCCACTGTATTGGTGCAACGACGTTAGATGAATATCGTATGTATATTGAAAAAGACCCTGCATTGGAGCGGCGCTTTCAGCCGGTCATGGTAAATGAACCGACGGTGGAGGACACGATTTCTATTCTGCGTGGATTAAAAGACCGTTATGAGGTGTATCATGGCGTAAAGATTACAGATGCTTCCCTGGTTGCGGCGGCAACGTTGTCTGACCGCTATATTTCTGACCGTTTTTTGCCAGATAAAGCGATAGATTTGGTGGATGAGGCATGTGCCATGATTAAGACAGAACTGGACAGTATGCCTGCCGAACTGGATGAAATAAGGCGAAGGATTATGCAGATGGAAATTGAGGAAGCTGCATTGAAAAAAGAAACCGACCATTTATCACAGGGGCGTCTGGAAAATCTTCAGAAAGAACTGGCGGAAAGTAGAGACATTTTTAATGCGCAAAAGGCAAAATGGGACAGTGAAAAGGCATCTGTGGATCAGGTGAACAAGGTAAAAGAGCAGATTGACGAATTAAATACGCAGATGGAGGCTGCAAAGCGGGATTATGACTTGAACAGGCTTGCAGAATTGCAATATGGAAAACTTCCTGAACTGCAAAAGCAGTTAGAGGCGGTGGAAGCAAAGGCAAAAGAAGAAGACCGCACTCTTGTTCAGGAAAGCGTTACAGATGATGAGATTGCCAAGATTATTTCTCGATGGACAGGAATCCCAATTGCAAAACTTTCTGAAGGAGAACGGGAAAAGACGCTTCATCTGGAAGAAGAGCTACACAAGCGGGTTATTGGACAGGATGAGGGGGTTTTGCTTGTTTCAGAGGCGATTCTGCGTTCTAAGGCAGGCATTAAAGATCCGGCAAAACCAATTGGTTCGTTCTTGTTTTTAGGTCCGACCGGAGTTGGAAAGACAGAACTTGCCAAAACACTTGCCGCCAGTCTTTTTGATGATGAAAACAATATGGTGCGCATCGACATGAGCGAGTATATGGAAAAGTACAGTGTGGCACGTCTGATTGGGGCTCCTCCGGGATATGTCGGATATGAGGAGGGAGGACAGCTTACAGAGGCAGTCCGCAGAAAACCATATTCGGTTATTTTGTTTGATGAGATAGAAAAAGCGCATCCTGATGTCTTTAATGTATTGCTGCAGGTTTTGGATGATGGCAGGATTACAGATTCGCAGGGAAGGACAGTGGATTTTAAAAATACTATTATTATTCTGACTTCTAATATTGGTTCAACTTATCTTTTGGAGGGAGTCGATAGGGATGGAAATATCAGTGATATGGCACGGGAAGAGACGATGGCGGATTTGCGTGCAAGTTTCCGCCCAGAGTTTTTAAACCGCTTGGATGAGATTATTTTCTTTAAGCCTTTGACTAAAAATAATATTTCAGGAATTATTTCTATTTTGCTGCAGGAGTTAAATGAAAGGCTTGCAGGAAAAGAATTGTCTGTAGAATTGACACCGGAAGCGATGGATTTTATCGCTGAAGAAGCTTATGAACCTGCATTTGGCGCAAGGCCTTTAAAACGGTATTTGCAAAAAAATGTGGAAACACTTCTTGCAAAAAGAATTTTGCAGGGAAATATTACAGTAGGGGAAACTCTTTGTATTGATAGGAAAGATGGAAAATTATCTTTCACAGATTGATGCTTTTTAGTTATCTATATCGAAATGGGTCTGTTACACCGACCGATGGAGAATCTGATCGACTGGAAAGACTAGAACGTGTTTGAAAATTCATTCTCACAATCTGCACTCCCCACTTTGCGCTATATTTGCCCCAAATTTAGTCAATGTAGCCCGCTACACCTCCTAAATTTGAGCCAAATCTTCCACAAAAAGGGAAGCACATCTTGCAAAAAGCAATTTTCAAACACGCTCTAGGATTATAAAAAGGGCTGCCGCACTGAAAATATAGTGCGGTAGCTCTATGCTCCATAAGAGATAGTAATTTCACAAAACATGATTTCTATTTTTTATAGGTTAGGAAATTGCGTTGTTTCATCTTCTTTTTGTTTTCCATTGTAATTGAAAAACAGTGTTGTAATATCTAAAACAGCTTCAAGGATTAGCGAAATTGCTACAAATCTCCACAAAAATACAGTAGAGCCAAATGGATTTTTCAGAATAATAAGAGCAAACAGAAGAGAAAGTGCGGCGCCGATTGCGGCAAAAAACCACTTCTGTATTTTTAGGCGGAGCATGTCGACTGCCCACTGGATTTTGACCAGTCCGGTGATTAAGATAATAATTCCATATAATATTGTGAGCAGCGGAAAGGTTGCAATAAACCATTGGGATTTGAACAGACAAAATACCCCCACAGTAACAAGAAGTAACCCTTTGGCAAGGCTTTGCTGAATTGCGGCTTTGCCTGGCTCCGTTTTAAAATAGGAAATAATAGAAAAAATTCCTAATAACAGAAGGACTATGCCAATACCAACAATGATAGCAACAGTAAAACTTACAGGATTGATAAAAAGCAATATTCCTGCAAATACTTCGAAAAGACAAAGTATAATGATACTTAAATTATTTTTTGCAATATCTTTTATATTCTTCATTCTGCATAAGTCTCCTTTTCTTGACAGTTAAAATTTAGTTCAGTATAATATAAAAATATTTTTTTGGCAATGCTAAATTAAAGCAGGAGATTATTATGTGGAAATGGAAAAAGGGAATAATAGTGCTGTTGATTTGCAGCCTGTTTTTGTCTGGCTGTGTGGCTGGAAAAAAAGTTTCAAATGATGACAATCGACTGAAGGTGGTTGCCACAGTATTTGCGGAGTATGATTTTTTAAGAAATATTGCAGGCGACAAGATTTCTTTGGAAATGCTTATGATTCCGGGAGCAGATTTGCATACGTTTGATCCGACACCGAAAGATATTATGGAAGTGCAGGAAGCAGATTTGTTTGTGACGATAGGTGGTGAATCAGATGCCTGGGCAGAGAAAATTATTGAATCAGTCGACAATCAGGAGTTGCAGACAGTCAGGCTGATGGAGTGTGTCGACAATGTTGTGGAGGAAGAACTGGTAGAGGGAATGGAATCAGAAGAGGAGGAAACAGAACAGGAAAAAGAATTTGATGAACATGTCTGGACTTCGCCTTCAAACGCCATACAGATTGTAGATAGCCTTTGTCAGAAACTTTGTAAAATGGATTCAGAAAATACAGAATTCTATCAGAAAAATACCAAAACTTATGTGGAAAAACTGAAAAAACTGGATACGTCTTTTCAGGAAGTGATTGAAAATGGAGTAAGAAGAGAAATTGTTGTTGCTGACCGTTTTCCCTTCCGTTATTTTGCTGACGCATACGATTTAAAATATTATGCGGCATTTCCGGGATGTTCTACACAGACAGGAGCCAGTGCGGAAACAATTGCTTTTTTAATAAGAAAAGTAGAGGAAGACAACATACCAGTTGTCTTTCATATGGAACTGTCCAGTGAACTGATGTGCAATACGATTTGTGATGAAACGGGGGCTAAAAAAGCACAGTTAAATGCGGTTCACAATATCAGCAAACAGGATTTTGATAAAGGTATCGGTTATTTGGAACTGATGGAAGACAACATTGAGGTATTAAAGCAGGCGTTAAATTAATTGGGTAATAGACAACACCAAAAGCAAAATGGGAGATGGGAAATGAGAACATCCAATAAGATCAATAGCAAAGCGGAAAAGCAGGAAAATGTGACGATTATCTGGTTTGTAGCAGATTCCAGTTATTCAAAGATATGGAATCCAGAAAAGAACGTGTGAGAATGAATTTCCAAACATGCTCTAGGAAGCAAAAGAGAAAATATCAGCAATTGATAACAGCAATCAAGGATATCAGGTATTTTTGTACAACAGTGGAATATAAAAGGAGACACAAGTTTCTGTTCCAGGAATACTGGTAAGCGTCAATCTGCTTTCTTTTCCAAAATACAGTTCTAGCCGTATATTAACATTTTTCAGTCCCACAGAATGTCCATCAGAAGAAACTGAGGAAGAAGGCGTGCCAGAATGAAGAAAAGCATTGATGGTGGCAATTTTTTCCGCTGAAATGCCGGCGCCGTTGTCTTTTATTGTAAAGAGCAGAGTGTCCTCTTCTTTTTGAACCTTTATCATAATGGCAAGAGATTGGCGGCTGTCTACAATGCCATGGGAAATTGCGTTTTCAATGATAGGCTGGAGTGTGAATTTTGGAATCAGTGCATGATAAAGTGTTTCTGGAATATTACTCTGAAAGTCCAAAAGTGGATAACGCAGTTTTTGGATGCGAAGGTAATTATGAAGTTGGCGCAGCTCTTGTTCCGTTTCTACAAGTGCATCATCTGTTGAAATGTTGTAACGAAAAATATTAGCAAAGGCGACAAGGCAGTCAGACTCTTCGTAATGTCCATATAGTTTCATTTTTGAAGAAAATACTTCCATAGTATTGTAAATAAAGTGTGGATTAATCTGATGCTGTAATGCAATCAGGCGGTTTTCTTTGTTGGAAGCCTCTTTTAAGGCGTTCTGCTGGGACAGTTCTGCCGCCTGTGTCAGCAACAGATTGATTCGCTGGCAGATGTGGGAAATTTCGTTATTGCCAAATACAGGAATGCGTGTTCTGTAATTATTATTAATGGAATGATCCATCGCAGTCAGGCAGTTATTCATTTGCAACACAATTTGCCGCAGGTTCCGCAGGCACAAAAAGATGGCAAGGAGCGTAAAAAAACCAAGTCCTGCCAAAAAAGTCGCAAGGTAATAACGGTTATTGGAAGCCTTTGTAACCGTAATAATGGTAATAGGAAAATTCTGGAGACTTTCGCAGGTAATGAGAAAGTCGTCAATTTGGGATAACGATTTTTTCGAAGTCTGAATTGCCGAGAGTAGTTTCTCTGGAAGAATATCACCAGTCAGGTTAACGGTACGAGTATCGTCTTTTGCAAAAACAGTACTTTTGTCGTCTGTTTTGTAAGGCAGAAAATATTTTTCAGGAATAGAAAATACAATTAATCCCAAAAAGTTCTTGCGGAAATCATAGGCTTTGCGCACATAGACAAAGCAGTTTTTTGTAGAAAACAGATAAGGATTGGAGATGCCGGAAAAATCAGATTCGCAGAACCATTGTTCCACTTTATTTGTTTTTATAAAATCAGCAATAGGCGCTTCGCTGGAAATATCAGATAAATGATAAAAAACATCCATGCTCATGGGGATAGAGGAATTGTCCATATAAATATAAATGTTGGAACGCAGATCAGCGTTGATGGTAGCTTGGACATAGCTTTGAATGGAAGAAATGTAATTTGTGTAATCTTTTTTCATAGAATATTGATTATTTAAAAAGGAAATTAAATCATTGCTAGACAATAGAGATTGCGTTGTTCTGGTGGTAAAGTCCATATTGTTGTTGATATTTGTGATAATGGAATCTGTAACACTGGCATTCAGTTCGTATTTGGAAGCGGCATTATCACGGTTGATGATATAAAAAAGAATAACGATAACAAGTGTAATTGGAATGAGTGCCAGCAATAGGAGCTGGAGCAGGAATTTGGTATAGATAGAATCTTTGAAAAGACGTGTTTTCATGGATATTCCTCCTGTCGGTACAAGGTTTTTCAGACTTTGTAATTATAACAGAAAGGGATAAAGTTTGAAAGTTTCTTTAGAAATGTTTTTCTGGTTTCAAGCATTTGGATTTAAGAAAGTTAGCAAATGAGAATAAAAGTTGGACTAATTTTAAATATATGGTATACTGTTAGAAAAAGAAATCGGAGGACTATTATGAAAACGAATGAATCTGCTGAAAATTATCTGGAAACTATACTGATTCTCAGTAAGAAACTGCCTGTTGTCCGTTCCGTTGATATAGCGAATGAGCTTGGATTTAAAAAGCCGAGTGTCAGTGTTGCAATGAAAAATTTGAGGGAGAAAGAATACATCACAGTAATGGAACAGGGATATATTTTTTTGACGGATAGTGGCAGGGAAATTGCTGAAAT
The DNA here is from genome assembly GCA_947651225.1 of uncultured bacterium. GTDB lineage: Bacteria > Bacillota > Clostridia > Lachnospirales > Lachnospiraceae > Butyribacter. Next base: position 13,321 of record CANSYK010000080.1, read on the forward strand.
GATATATGAGCGACATGAATTTTTGACAAATTGGCTGGAAAGTCTTGGGGTAGACAGGGAAATTGCTGCGGAAGACGCCTGCCGGATTGAGCATGTTATCAGCAAGGAAAGTTTTCAGGCGATGAAGGAACACTGCAAAATAGCGGATTAGAAAATCAAAAGGAACTCCTTTTAACAGAGTTCCTTTTGATTTTTGCCTGAAGTTGAGGCATTAGGAAATTGTGCTACTATGGATAAAACGAACCAAATCTTCCTTTGGCTGTGCTCCTACTGTGGTATCGACCACTTTTCCTTCTTTGATAAGAACCATAGTAGGGATACTCATAATCTGGAACTTCTGTGCCAAATCCGGCTGCTGATCCACATTTACTTTTGCAATTTTGACATCTGTCATTTCTTCTGCAAGTTCTTCCAGAACGGGAGCTACCATTTTACATGGTCCACACCAGCTTGCCCAGAAGTCAACAAGAACAGGCTTTTCTGACTGCAAAACCTCTGTTTCAAAATTTTCGCTTGTTACATGTAATACTGCCATAATCGTATCCTCCTTCTATAATGATTACGCTTAAAAGTGCTTTTTTAAAACTTTTTATTTTATCTTATTTTGATATGTGTTTCCCGAAGCTGCATTTCTGAGACTTCGCCTGGGGCTTGGCACATCAAATCCTGCGCATTTCCATTCATCGGGAACGGAATTACTTCGCGGATGTTTTCTTCGTTGCGAAGAAGCATGATCATGCGGTCAATTCCTGGCGCCATTCCGGCATGAGGCGGTGCGCCAAACTGGAAGGCGTTATAAAGGGCGCCGAATTTTTCCTGAAGGTCTTTTTCCGTATAACCAGCAATCTCAAATGCTTTTATCATAATATCAAGATCATGGTTGCGGACAGCACCAGAAGAAAGCTCTACACCATTACATACAATATCATACTGATAGGCAAGAATTTCTTCGGGCTTTTTTGTGGTTAATGCTTTCATGCCGCCTTGTGGCATAGAAAATGGATTGTGTGTGAAAATATATTGTTTCCCTTCCGTGTCATATTCATACATTGGAAAATCATTAATAAAGCAAAAACGGTAGGCATTTTTTTCCAATAAGTCCAGACGGGTTCCAAGCTCGGTGCGGATTTGTCCAGCATACAATTCTGCCTGTTCCTTTCTGTCAGCGATAAAGAAAATAGTGTCACCTGCTTCCAGCCCGGTAAGTTTCCGCATTTCTGCTTTTTTCTCTTCTGGAATAAATTTATCAATTGGTCCTTTATAGCTCAAATCTTCTTTTACTTCAAGGTAACCAAGCCCTCCCATGCCAATTGACTGAGCAAACTTTAACAGCTTTTCATGGAAACCTTTGGACATATCAGCATGGACTTTGACTGCGCGGACAGTCTTACCATGGAACGGTTTAAAGGTACATGCCTGGAAGAAATCGGTTACATCCACAATGCGGAGTGGATTTCGTAAATCCGGTTTGTCTGTGCCAAACTCTAACATTGCCTGCTCATAGCTTAAAACAGGATAAGGCGACTGTGTTACTTGTGCACCTTCTGGTGCAAATTTCTCAAAAGCGGCTGTTAAGACTTCCTCGCCTGCACGGAATACATCTTCCTGTGTTGCAAAACTCATTTCAAAATCTAATTGATAAAATTCTCCTGGAGAGCGGTCTGCACGGGCATCTTCGTCACGGAAGCAAGGTGCGATCTGAAAATATCTGTCAAAACCAGATACCATCAAAAGCTGTTTATACTGCTGAGGTGCCTGTGGAAGTGCATAAAATTTCCCCTTGAATTTGCGGGAAGGGACAATATAGTCTCTTGCGCCTTCTGGAGAAGAAGCGCACAAAATTGGTGTCTGAATTTCCATAAATCCCATTTCTGTCATTTTCTGGCGTAAAAAGCTGATGACATTGGAGCGGAAAATCATGTTATCTCGTACTTTTGCGTTGCGCAAATCTAAATAACGGTATTTTAACCGGACATCTTCACGTGTTTCTTTTGAAGTCATAATTTCAAAAGGGAGCTGTTTGTAAACACGACCTAAAATATCAACTTTATGTGCTTCCAGTTCAATTGTTCCAGTAGGAATTTTTGGGTTATATGTCTCTTCGTCACGATTTTCGATAACGCCTTCTATGCTGACACATTCTTCTTTTGTAATACCTTCTAAAAGGCTGGTATCACGCATAACTACCTGCATAACACCATATTGATCACGCAGATCAATAAAAGAAACTCCGCCGTGGTCACGGATATTTTCTACCCATCCGGCGATTCTAATTTCCTTTGATACGTCACTTTCATTAATCTGGTTTAATGTCCTGTTACGATAAATATTTGCTTTGTTCATTGTTTCCTCCATTTTCGTAGTATTTCTTCTCATGATCAAAAATATTCTTACAAAAAAAGCCCGCCCCAAACAAACTGTTCAGGACGAACTTATAAAGCCCGCGGTACCACCCGAATTACTGTATTTTATCCAGTCACTCAATTGCTCTTCCCTATTTATAGAAAGAACATGCCATTTATCGCATGGCAAACGGCGCACCTACTGAGCGAAAGCTGTTCAGATTGCAGCTGGTAAAGTGTTATTCACATTAATTCACTTTATGAAGTTTGCACTGTCCTTCACTCACTGGAAACGATAATTAATGTTACTTCTCTTCGTCATCGCCATGCACAGAATTATAGCCCACCCAATAATCATTGTCAACAGAATTTTTTAGTGTTTTCGTGCGGAAAGCACTGCTGTTACTGGGTAGAGTGTGAACAGCAACAGGTTTTTGGTTGCATAGGGAGTGGGTTTTATGCTACAATACAGTTTGGTAAGTTATCATTAATAACGAATTGTCAATAGTTTTTGGGAAAAACAACGCAAGGAGGTTTCCGAAGGGATGGATTCAGTTACGCTAGGTGCGAGAAATACTGTAATAGATATGACGCATGTTCCAGATGATTTGGTTTTTGGGCTGGATATCGGAACAAGAAGTGTTGTGGGGACAGTTGGATATAAAAATAATACAAATGGTTTTGTAGCAGTGGCGCAGACTGCTATTGAGCACGAAACAAGGGCGATGATTGATGGACAGATCCATGACATTGGCCAGGTGGCAAAGACGATTGGGCAGATTAAGAATCAGTTAGAGGAAATGACAGGACGAAAATTACAGGATGTCTGCATTGCTGCCGCTGGTCGTGTATTAAAAACGATAGAGTCTGAGGCAGAAGTTCATTTTAGTTCGGAAAGTGTGGTAACAAGAGACCAGATTTATTCTTTGAATATGCTGGGAGTGGAAAATGCGTATGAAGCTTTGCGTAAGGAGATTGCGTCAGATGATGTGAAGTTCTATTGTGTTGGTTATTCTGTGAAACAATACTATCAGAATGATTACCCGATTTCCAATCTGGAGGGGCATAAATGCAACAAAATCCGTACAGAACTGATTGCGACTTTTCTGCCTGATGAGGTGGTGGATGGACTGTATGCCGCTGTAGAACGTGCTGGGCTATATGTGGCTAATTTGACATTGGAGCCGATTGCCGCCATTAATGTGGCAATCCCTGAAAAATTTCGTTTGTTAAATATTGCGCTGGTAGATGTGGGAGCTGGCACATCTGATATTTCGATTACACGAGATGGAAGTATTATTGCCTACGGCATGATTCCGGCTGCGGGGGATGAAATTACAGAGACGATTGCAAAGCATTATCTGACAGATTTTACAGAAGCAGACCGGATGAAATGTGTAAGTACCTCTCAGGAAGAAGTAACCTATCACGACATTATGGGGCTTCCGCAGAAAATTTCGTCTGAAGAACTGATTTCAGTGGTTGATGAAACAGTGCGGATGATTACGAAAAGTGTTTCTGATAAGATTATTGAATTAAATGGAGGTAAGCCAGTCAGTGCTATTTTTGTAGTGGGCGGCGGAGGCAAAATCGGCGGTTTTGTGGAAAGTCTTGCAGAATATCAGGGGCTTCAGAAAGAGAGAGTGGCACTGCGTGGTTCGGAAGTGCTTGGAAGAGTCCGTTTTCTGCAGGAGGATATTACGGTGGACTCTCTTCTGGTTACGCCGATTGGTATCTGTCTGAATTATTATGAGCAGAAAAATAACTTTATATTTGTAACAGTAAATGGTGAAAGGATCAAGCTATATGATAACAATAAGCTGACAATTATGGATGCTGCTATGCAGATTGGATTTCCAAATGAAGAGCTTTTTCCGCAGCGTGGAAAATCGGTTACTTATTTTGTTGATGGTGAGAGAAGGCTGCTTCGGGGGGAAGCTGGAGAGGCTGCAGTGATTCATATCAATGGAAAAGAAATGGGCATTAATACGCCGATTGTTTCCAATGATAAGATTGAAATCAGTTCTTCTACGAAAGGTGCGGATGCAGAACTTACGATTGGAAAACTTCCAGAATATAAATCGACAATTAGTTTTGAATTTAATGGAAAGAGAATTAGCGCTGCACGATTTGTATCTGTTAATGGTGAGTTGGTTTCTGAGTTTTATGGTGTGAAAGATCAGGATGATATCAAAATTTTAGACTATTATACTTTAAAACAGGTTTTGGAATTTATGGATATCATTTATTATGATAATGTTTATGTAAATAATGTTCCAGCGCAGATGGATACTAAAGTTTATGACAATTTTACAATCCGGTGTGATGTGGAGGAGCAGATTCCTTCGAATTATGTTGCAGAAACTTTTGTATCAGAAGAGCCAGACAAGACAGAGGCAGAAGTAAATTTTGATTGGAAGGAAGATGACGGCGAAATAGATTCTATGACGGAGGGAAACAGAAGCCAGGCAGAGAACTCCATAAGGAAAGAATATGGAGAGGAAGCAGAAACAGATTTCACAGCAGGTGATTATGGAGAAGAAGCAGAGCTGGATAATACGGAAGAAGAAGTGGATACCTTTTCTGATCCTGTTGTGGAACAGTCGGAATCTTCTGTTGAAAAGGGGCAGAGCGGTTTAAAGAATCTTTCTATTATGGTAAATGGAGAAACAGTTATCCTTCGTAATAAAGCAGATTATATTTTTGTTGACATATTAGATTTTTATCCATTTGACACTTCGATAGCACATGGAGACCATTTGGAACTTCGTGTCAATGGCATAAAATGTGATTTTACCCATCCTTTAAAAGAGGGTGACCAGGCACAGATGGAGTGGGTAGATTAGGAAGCGGGGAATGATATGAAAGTTTGCAGTATTGCTAGTGGGAGCAGTGGAAACTGTATTTATGTCGGCGATGAAAAAAATCATATATTAATTGACGCCGGAATCAGCAGAAAGCGTATTGTGGAAGGGTTAAAACAAATTGGTGTATCACCGGAAGAGTTGGATGCTATATTTGTAACACATGAACATAGCGACCATATTCAGGGGATTTATATGATGGTCAAAATGTTTGGGACACCAGTATTTGCAACTGGCGGAACATTGGATGGGATTTGCATGAAGGATAATAAAGGCGTGATTGGGCGGGAAAAGCTATATCAGCTTTATGCAGATGAAGCAGTACAGGTTGGACATATGAGGATTATGCCGTTTCATATGTCGCATGATGCGGCAGAGCCAGTATGCTATACAGTAGAAAGCGGCAGGCAGAAACTTGGCATTGCGACAGATTTGGGGATGTTTGATGACTATATTATCAGCCATCTGGAAGGCTGTGATATTCTGCTTTTGGAAGCAAATCATGATATTAGTATGTTAGAGGCGGGAAAATATCCGTATTCTCTGAAACGGCGTATTTTAAGTGACAGAGGGCATTTGTCCAATGAAGCGTCGGGACAGCTTTTGTGCAGGCTTTCCCAGAATCGGTTAAAATATGCTTTTCTGGCACATCTGTCAAAAGAAAATAATTATCCGCAGCTTGCTTATGAGGCGGTAAAGTGTCAGATTTGGGAGGAAATGGGAGTGACTTCCCTTCCCTTCCAGTTGATGGTGGCGGAGCGGGATAAGCCATCACGAATGGTAGCACTATAAAAGATTTGAGCCATAAAAGGCACAATATGGAGGATTATATATGAAAAAAACAGTAATTACTGTAGTGGGAAAAGACAGTGTTGGTATTATTGCAAAAATCTGTACCTATCTTGCTAATAATCAGATTAATATTCTGGATATTTCACAAACAATCGTAGATGGTTTTTTTAATATGATGATGATTGTGGATGTGGCAGATAGCCGGAAGGATTTTGGAACCATGGTAGACGAAGTGGAACAACTTGGCGAAGAAATGGGTTGTATTGTGAAAGCACAGAGAGAAGACATTTTTGATAAAATGCATAGAATCTGACAGAAGGGAAATGATAGGTTATGATTAATATCCATGAGGTGTTGGAAACCAATGAAATGATTGAAAAAGAAAATCTGGATGTGCGCACAATTACGCTGGGAATCAGTTTGCTGAATTGTATTGATACTGATGTGGACAGACTGTGTGAAAAGATTTATAAACGTATTACAGATACGGCAAAGGATTTGGTTTCTACTGGAAAAGAAATTGAGAAGGAATATGGTATTCCAATTGTAAATAAAAGAATTTCTGTAACGCCGATTGCACTTGTTGGAGGTTCGGCATGTAAGACATCTGGGGATTATGTGAAGATTGCAAAGACATTGGACCATGCGGCAAAAGAAACAGGGGTTAATTTTATTGGAGGTTATAGTGCGCTGGTTTCAAAGGGAATGACAAAAAGTGATGAACTTTTGATTCAGTCGATTCCGCAGGCGCTTGCCGAGACAGACTATGTCTGCAGCTCTGTAAATTTGGGCTCTACAAAGACTGGGCTGAATATGGATGCGGTAAAGTTAATGGGAGAAATTATCTTACAGACTGCACAGGAGACAAAAGAAAAAGATAGTATTGGCTGCGCAAAGTTAGTAGTGTTCTGCAATGCTCCAGATGATAATCCTTTTATGGCAGGGGCATTTCATGGTGTGACAGAGGCGGATGAAATTATAAATGTTGGTGTCAGTGGACCGGGGGTAATGCGGAAAGCGCTGGAATCTGTTCATGGGGCGGATTTTGGAAAACTTTGTGAAAAGGTAAAAAAGACGGCGTTTAAGATTACGCGTGTCGGGCAGCTTGTGGCAAGAGAGGCATCACAGAGGCTTGGAATTCCGTTTGGAATTATTGATCTGTCTCTGGCGCCAACCCCGGCGATTGGTGACAGTATTGCGGATATTTTTGAGGAAATGGGACTGCAGCGTGCGGGTGCTCCAGGAACGACAGCAGCGCTTGCTTTGTTAAATGACCAGGTGAAAAAAGGCGGAGTTATGGCTTCTTCTTATGTAGGAGGATTGAGTGGCGCTTTTATTCCGGTAAGCGAGGATCAGGGAATGATTCATGCTGTAGAAGATGGGGCGTTGACTTTGGAAAAACTGGAAGCAATGACTTGTGTATGCTCTGTGGGACTTGATATGGTTGCAATTCCAGGTGATACGAAAGCAACAACGATTTCTGGAATTATTGCTGATGAGATGGCTATTGGAATGATAAACCAGAAAACAACGGCTGTTCGTTTGATTCCAGTGATTGGAAAAGGTGTGGGAGAGATTGTGGAGTTTGGTGGTCTGCTGGGATATGCTCCGGTTATGCCGGTGAACCAGTTTGACTGTAGTGAATTTATTAACCGTGGCGGAAGGATTCCGGCACCTATTCATAGTTTCAAGAATTAAAGGATAAAAATATATGGAAACGAACGATGCGAAAAAGAAACTCCCTTTGTGGGGGAAAATACTAATTGGCGTCCTCTCATTTGTTTTAGTTGCAGGAGGCGGTATCTATCTGGTAATTCATTATTATTATAATCAGATGAATTACCAAAGTGATGATGAGGTTGTAGAAAAAAGGGAAGAAATCTTTGATGAAGACGAAAATATAGACAATTTAAAAGAAATTGATCCATCATCTATTCAGCTTGACAGTGCAACGCAGGCAGATAAAACCGAGGAGGTTATCAATATTCTTTTGTGTGGGGAGGAGGCAATTGGTGATGACAGAGGGCGAACCGACAGTATTATGATTGCAACAATTAACCAAAAGGATAACAGGCTTTCTCTGACATCTATTATGCGTGATACCTATGTAAAGATTCCGGGGTTTAGCGATAATAAAATTAATGCGGCATATCATAATGGCGGTATGAAAACACTGATTGAGACAATAAAAGAAAATTTTGGTATTACTGTAGATGGTTATGTGCTTGTAAATTTTGATTCTTTTGAGAAGATTATTGATGCTCTTGGCGGTGTGGACATTGAGCTTTCCTCAGAAGAGGCAAGCTATTTGAACCGGACAAATTATATTTCAAATCCGGCAAACCGCCACGTTTCGATTGGGATAAATCATATGAATGGCAATCAGGCACTTGGTTATTCCCGTGTCCGCTATGTTAATAAAGATGGGAATGTAGGCGATTTTGCCAGGACGCTCCGGCATCGTACTGTGATGACTGCTATCTATAAAAAAATGATGAGCAAGTCAACGTTGGAGTTAGTAGCAATGATTCCTGATATTTTGCCTTTGCTTACAACAAATATTAAGAAGGCAGATCTGATTAATTATCTGACGGCGGGAGTAAGTGTGCGTGAGAAAAATTCTAAGCTCAGAACACTTAATGTTCCAATTGAGGGCTGTTATAAGATTACTCGTGTCCGTACTATGTCTGTGGTTCTTGCAAGTCCACTGGATGCAAATGTAAAGAAAATGCATAAGTTTATTTATGGAAGCACTTTAAAAGATCAGGATAGCATGGATTCTGGGGCTAATATATCCGTGGGACAGTAGGACAGGCAAAAAGAAGGCAGGACTTTGTAAAGTGTCCTGCTTTCTTTCTTAATGTTGATAGATTAGAGGATTTTGATAGGAAATGGGAGTTACACCTATTGTTAAATGATAAACGAAGAATGGAGATAACATTTATGAAGGAAGAAACAAAAAGAATGGCAGAGCGTTTTTCGTGTGAGTATCAGGTATTTGAGAAAGGGGGAGATCCAGAGGATTTAGAAGATGCATATTTTGAAGCGCTAAAGGAAGGTAAGGATAAAGGATTTTATCCTGCGATACTGGTAGTAGATGAATATGTTACAGAATGGTTTGATGGGATTTTAGAGGAAGACTATGACAGGGAAAAGCTGATTTCAGGATGTGGCAATAATGGAAAGGAATTGCTTGAGGAATATTTTAGGGACAATACAGAAGAGGATACGGAAGAGGAAAAGAGAGAATTCATAGGAAATGAAACGGAGGGCGATGAAATTGAGCATTTTTGCAGCTATATCTCTTTTAGCGCAAATGAACTTGAAGAGGATACATTGCT
>CANSYK010000081.1 GCA_947651225.1 uncultured bacterium
GTGGGCGGCTTTATACCGGGCGTCAAGATGTATGCATATGCCAATGGGCATGCCCGAAGTGCCATGTTTTGTTATCGCTGTCCCAGCCCCATTCAGCATCGGGGTCGGAATAATGGCGGGAACAGCCGGTGCGGCAAGGGCAGGAACGGCTGCAGGAAGAAAGGTGCCTGCCGAAAGGGGAAGAATGGGAAACCGCAGCGGTGCCGTCCCCGGAGAGGGTAAGGTTTTGCGTGCCAATCAGCCCAAGGCGGGCAGACGGCAGTACGGCAAGGATGGAAAAGATTATCTGGAGTGCGGTTTCTGGATTGCCAGCGGCAGGCTTACCGTCCAGGATATCATTTACGATGTCCCTGGCGGTAACCGTGCAGGGGCCTTGCGGCTCCGCCAGTTTTCCATCGGCGCCAATCAGTTTTTTGGGTTTTTTGCCGTTTCTGCCTGCCGGAAGAAGGGCCGCACATTTTGAGGTAAATGTCAAGAGTTTTATAGCAAAAAAATACAGAAATTTTTGCAGGATTTTTTAGGGGTTAAGGGAATCAAAAAGGGTAAATGTTACAAAAAAACAGAGGTGATAGTGGGATTTTGGAAATGAAGAAATTCAATAAAATAAAGGACTGAGAGTTTCCGAGAGAACACTCTGAATTATTTTCCTTTATATTTTACAGAGATGTGGTATCTCATTGAACGATGTGAAATCTCTTACAACAAGAGATTTAATCTCTTATAATAGGTGATATTGCTACTTGCTTGTATAGTTGATATTATTCGTTTAAACGGATATAATATATACAGCATAGATAAGGGGGTCAGCGATGTTTGAGTACATGACAGCACAGGAAGCCGCCGAGCTTTGGGGAATCTCGGTACGGCGGGTGCAGCGACTTTGCAAAGAAAATCGAATAGAGGGAGTATTAAATGTAAATCGGGTATGGCTTATTCCGAAAGGTACAAGGAAACCTTTAGACAAGCGGAGAAAATCTGAAAGAGGTGGTATTTGTGAATAGTAAAATATTATTGGTAGATGATGAAAAAGATATTGTTGATTTGATGGAAGAAGTGCTACGCCAGGATGGCTTTCAGAATATTCAAAAAGCATATACAGGCATGGATGCATTGGAAATGTGCAGAGAGTTTCAGCCAGACGTAATTGTACTGGATATTATGCTTCCCGATATTGACGGTATAGAAGTTTGTAAAAAAATACGTGAATTTTCAATATGTTCTATTCTTTTCCTTTCTTCAAGGAATGATGATATTGATAAAATACTTGGACTGTCAAGTGGTGGAGATGATTATATAACAAAACCTTTCAGTCCACGGGAAATTGTGTTCCGAATTAAAGCACAGCTTCGCCGTCAGCAATATCAGACTACCGCACAAACAGATAATAAAAATATGGTCATCGTTGATGCCCTGTCATTAGATAAAGATAGCAGCCGTATCTATAAGGACGGAAAAGAAATCAGTCTGACAGGACGAGAATTTTTGCTCCTATCGTATTTCATGGAAAATGCGAATAAGATTATCAGCAAAGACCGTTTGTATGAGCAGGTCTGGGAAGAAAGCGGCGGTATTTGTGATAATACGATTATGGTTCACATCCGACATCTTCGTGAGAAGATTGAAGAAATGCCTTCAAATCCCAAGTTGCTTATAACGGTCAAAGGCTTAGGCTATAAATTAAAGAAAAGAGTTGATTAAATGAAAAAATCTGGTTATCGCTCCATATTACATATATATTTGATGTTTTTTCTGACACTGCTTATTGTGATAGGATTTGCAGCTTTCTTTATCCTTTCCATGATTACAGTCCGTACCCCTGCTGATTCTATCGCAAGAAGCGATTATCCAATGGAATTTACGAGAGAGTTTGGGGAACAGATTATTTTTATAGATGACATTCCTCAAATCAAGCAGTCTGGTTTGGAATCATTGCAATCAAATCAAGCGGGGATACAGATATTAAACGACAGCGGGCAGGAAATAGCTGCTTATCAAAAGCGTCAAAATACAAAAGTCTTTTATTCTGACGCTGAGCTTTTGCAGATTTACCAGACAGGACATATAGGGGAAAAACAGATAACATCGTTTATTGGAACTATAACACATAACGGAAAGGATTACACATACATTATTTACTTTCCTTTGAATATATCAAAAATTACTATGTATTTGAATGGTGATAGATTTACAGCAGGAAAATCAATCATATTATGGTGTATCAGTGCTGTATTTTTTATAATTCTTATATCTGGATTTATATATGGTTTTTGGATAACGAAAACCATAAACCGTATGTCCGTATCCATTAAAAATATTGCGGGGCGTTCTTATATGCCTATATCAAATAATGGAGTTTTTAATGATGTGTTTGAAAGTTTGAATGATTTAGACATGGAAATCAGGGCAAGTGATAACTTAAAAGAGCAGACGGAAAAGATGCGGAAGGACTGGATTGCAAACATTACCCATGATTTGAAAACGCCATTATCTCCTATAAAGGGATATGCAGAAGTGCTATCTGAACAAGATATTACATCTGGTGAAAAGGTAAAAAGATATTCCAATGTGATACTGAAAAATGTATCTTATATAGAATCTCTGATTGATGATTTAAAGCTGACTTACCAGTTGGAGAATGGTATGATTCCCATTAAGCGTGAAGAACAGAATTTTGTTGGTTTTTTAAGAGAACTTGTGATTGACATTTTGAATAATCCAGAGTACGAAAATCGTATCATTCATTTTGATTCTGCGAGAGAAAATATTATGTTTTCTTTTGACCGCAAATTATTGACACGGGCTTTTCAAAATCTGATTGTGAACGCTTTTGTACATGGGAGTGAAGATACAGAGGTAACGATACAGATTTCAGTAATGGACAATATCATGGAGGTCATTGTTTCTGACAATGGGAACGGTATGTCCCCTTATGAAACAAACCATCTCTTCCAGAGGTATTATCGGGGGACAAATACAGAAAAGAAAACAGCGGGAACGGGGTTAGGGCTTGCCATAACAAAAAGTATTATTGAAGCACAGGATGGCACTATTATGGTGGAAAGCGAAAGTGGTATTGGAAATGATTTTAAAATTCGTTTTCCTATCTCTTAAGGTTAATTAAGGTTGCCAGCAAGTGAGATTAAGGTTGATAGCTTATTATTTTAATTGTAATAGCTATCAGCCTTTTTTGTGTTTTACGGATGGAGGTGGAAAAATGAGATTAAAAGTAAAAAGAGGCATTCCGATATTGATTACCATTGTTATTACGTTGTTGGTAGGATTTATGTTTATGGCATTTATGTTGCGTCCCCAAGTACTGGATATAAAGGATGTTGATTTCAATACGATTGCTGACGGAGAGTACATAGGAATATGCCAGAATAAAATACTCCTCGCTGTTGTCAAAATCCATGTGAAAGACCATGAAATAAGCGATATTGAAATTTTAGAGCATAAGGATTCCTATATGGAACAGGCGAAACAAATTGCTGATGATGTATGTTCCAATCAATCTTTAGAAGTTGACGCTATTTCTGGTGCAACATTGACAAGCAAAACTGTATTGAAGGCAATTGAAAACGCATTAACAGAGAATCAATAATGATTTTCTACGAAAGAAAGCAGGTGTGAATTTGAAGATTATTTTGAAATACATTCTCACGAATGTAAAAGAAAGAAAAACACGGACTATCGTTATGATGCTGTCAATACTGCTTTCCACTGTACTATTATTCGTTTCTTTTTCAATCGGCACGTCCTATGAAAACGCACAACGAAAAATGGCTCGTGGAATTGCGGGAACTGCAACGGTGTCTGTCAGTCCAAAGGATGTAAATCTTGTTGTAGATTTAAACGATATTCCAGAATTATCTTCTGTACAGACTAAGGTTGGTTTGTTAAAGGGGAGTGCTTTGTATCACGAAAATGGATATTATGAAACAACTGATTTGATAGCTTCTGACCTAATGCTCTTAAATCAAATAAATAAACCTCGATTAGTGGGTGGTGGAGAAATCAATGATTTTACGGGAAATCAGATTATTTTGCCAGACCGTTTTACTTCAAAATACGGAATTGAAAAAGGTGATACTGTTACGCTTCAGATTGGCGGCATTCCTACATCGTTTGAAGTAGCTGAAATTGCCTGTTATGATACCGTTTTTTTAAGGCATACCAGAGGGGCAACAGCTCTACTTCCAAAATCTACACTGGGGGAAATCTTACAATATGAAAATGGGTACAGTGAGATTTTAATTGAGCCTGCTATGGGTGTTTCTACGGATGAGTTGATAGACACGTTATTGAAAGAGCTTTCCGACAGTTCCCTTGTTGTATCAAAAATTGTAAATGAAACCCAGATAGCTACTGATGCAAGGCAAAAATCAATGCCATTTTTTCTCATTAGTTTCTTTTCCTTAACAATGAGTGTTTTTATCATTTACAGCAGTTATAAGGTTATTACATTAGACCGCTTACCCATAATTGGAACATTCCGCAGTATTGGGGCAACCCAAAAAACAGTAACCCGTATTCTGATGCTTGAAAGTGCTTTGTATGGCTGTATCGGGGGTATCATAGGGATTCCGCTTGGTATTGGTGCTTTAAAACTGATTTTACAAGGCATGGGAGATTCTTTGTCGCAGGGAATAGAAATTCCAGTGGTTATTACTGGAACAGCGGTTTTGCTGTCCTTTGGAGTTGCGGTTACTGTTTCAATGCTCAGTGCATGGATTCCCGTCCGACGTGCAAGCAGATTGCCGATTAAGAGTGTGATTTTGGGTGTTATAGAAGAAAGGCATATGCCAAATCGCTTTATTGCTATTATTGGAGTTCTGCTGTTTGCTGTATCCGTAATTTTGCCAAATGTTGCTTCTGGAGGGATGTTGTATCTTGCAGGAGGTTTTTCCTTATTAGGATTGATAGTTGCAACAATCTTGGTTATTCCGCTTATTGCCAATCTTCTCTCCAAATGTCTGGAGCGTGTGTATGCAGTCATTTGGGGAAATGAGGGGATGTTAGCATCAAGAAACATGAGGGACAACAAAAATATAACGCAAAATATAAGTTTGCTGTTTATCAGTATTTCCGCTGTCATTGCTATTACGGTGGTTGGAAATTTTGTCAACACGTACATCACAGATGTATTTAACGGAGCTGAGCTTCAAGGATTTGCAGATGGGGAAATGAATCGTGATTTTGTTGGTCAAATCGAGAAAATGGATGGCATTGAAAAGGTATTGCCAGTTTATGTTTTCAACCATGAAATGCAATGTGAGGGTATCGTATTTTCCCGTCTGGAAGCAACGGATAATTTGAAGTGGTACAATTCCATGTTGAATCTGCACTATACAAAAAAAGACATGGAAAGTTTTGCTGTTTCTGAGTTTTCAAAGACACGTTCTATTGTTTTGAGTGAGGATTGTTTAAAGCGATCTGGCTTTAGGATTGGCGATATTGTGACATTGGTGAATGGTGTGGGGAGCAATTCTTATGCCATAGTCGGCAGTTTTAAGTCAAGGGCGACTGATGTGGAAGCAATTATCCCGTCCGCTTATGCTGTTTCAGATTTTGGTGCTTCAAATTATAACTTTTTAGCGTATACCGCTGCAGACCCAGATTCTATTATGGTTCAGATACGGGATTTATTCGGCAGTATGCAGAATTGGAGCAGAACTGTTGAAGAATTTAACACGGATGCTATTTCTACAGTAGGAGCTTTTTTGAAGCCGATGCATAGTATGACATATTTTATTTTGTTATTGGCTGCTATTGGTATTGTTAATAACCTGCTGATTAACTATATGCAGAAACGACGTACGATTGCAATGTACAAATCAGTTGGTTTGAGCAACAGACAGAATATAAAAATGACACTTATTGAAAGTTTCACTTCTGGAATGATTGGAGCATTCGTTGCTGTAACAGTATCTTATCTGGAAATCCAAACGATCTTTCTGGTAGCGGGATCAAAAATTTCAATGCTGCCAGAATTAGATTTCAAGGTTTTCCTATCGGCTGGTGCGATGGGCGTTTTGATTACTTTGATAGGTTCTGTTGTTCCGATTATAAAAAGCAGAAAAATGAAGTTAGTGGAAGAAATAAAGTTTGAATAATGGAGGACAGGAAATGAAATCAATTACTGGCAATATAGCTATTGAGGGAAAAAATATAGTCAAGGATTTTGAACTTGGCAATACAATGACAAGGGTGTTAAAAGATGTTTCAATAAAAGTCTTAAAGGGCGAATTTGTTTCTATTATGGGTCAGTCTGGCTCTGGAAAGAGCACTCTTCTATATATTTTAGGAGGTTTGGATACTCCAACCAGAGGAACAGTTTCCATGAATGGGATAGACATATCTAAATTCAATGATGAAAAGATGAGTAAAATCAGACGGCAGAAAATAGGGTTTGTTTTTCAGTTCTATAACCATATTCCCAACTTGAATGTAGAGGAAAATATCATGCTGCCCTTGTTGTTGGATGGAAAGAAAGCACGGGATTATAGAAAGCAGCTTGATGAAATTTTGGAAGTCGTGGGATTAACTGACAGAAGAAAGCATACACCGAGGGAACTGTCGGGAGGTCAGCAGCAAAGAGTCGCCATAGCCCGTGCTTTAATCGGCAATCCAGAAATCTTGTTTGCAGATGAACCGACAGGGAATTTAGACAGTGCGACAGGTGCTGAAATTATGGATTTATTACGAGCAATTAACAGAGATAGCGGACAGACAATTCTTATGGTAACACATTCTCCAGAAGCGGCGAAAAGCAGCAATCGGGTGATTACAGTAAAAGATGGAATGATTGTTTAGCCAGATAGATAAAAACATAGCATGGACAAGCCTGTCAAATAAAAAAAACAGTGTTTTGACGGGCTATATCTTCATGCCCAAATGAAAATATCTTTACCCTTCAGACTTGTTTTTAGTTTGGAGGGATTTTTATTGTCTGCAAGCAGCGACTTCTATTTATATATACCATATAAGGGATGGACGGATAACCCGTTAAAAAAATCCGTGTCAGAACAAGGGGGCTTTGCACCTCAAAAGTAGAAGTCAAATCTCTACATATTGGAAGTGAAATCACCATAAACCGTAAAGGTCTAACAGCCTTTGCGGTTTTTCTTGTGTGCTGAGCATGGCACTAATCTTACTGGTGAAAGTCCAGTCACGGGTATTTACTGCCAAGTGTAGCGAACCACAGGTTGGTATCAGTAATGATATGGATGAAGGAAGTGGTGTAGCAAAGTTCTTGAGCCTATGTACAGAAACTTGATAAGGTGGTTAGGTGGGTAAGGTTGTAATACAATCATAGTAGGTGAAAGCCGAAGGACTGAAACGATTTATAGTACGAATCGCTATGATTAAAATAATACATGAGCCAGAAATCGGGTGGGCAGAAAGAGCAGGAACGTAACCGGGGGATACTGCTTATACTTAGAGGGGTGTTATGTATGAATTTTGGGATAAGTCAGAGGAGTAACAGCAATGGAATTGATGGAAGTGATTTTATCGACAGAAAATCTGAACAGGGCATATAAAAAGGTAGTAGCCAACAAAGGTGCAAGTGGTGTAGATGGAATTTTTGTAGGAGAGTTGGGAGACTATATAAGGGAGAATAGGGAGGAAATAGTTACATCCCTTAGAAACAGAACTTATATACCAAAACCAGTCCGGAGGGTGTACATTCCAAAAGATAATGGGAAACAGCGCCCATTGGGAATACCAACAGCGCTTGACAGAACTATCCAGCAGGCAATAGCCCAGCCTATATCTGATATTTATGAAGAAATATTTAGCGATTATAGTTATGGTTTTAGACCAGGCAGAAGCTGCCACGATGCTATCAGACAAGCATTGGAATACCTGAATGATGGGTACGAATGGGGAGTGGATATAGATATAGAGCAGTTTTTCGATAAGGTAAATCATGACAAATTGATTCAGATACTAGAGCGTGTTTGAAAATTCATTCTCACAATCTGCACTCCCCACTTTGCGCTATATTTGACTCAAATTTAGTCAATGTAGCCCGCTACACCTCCTAAATTTGAGCCAAATCTCCCACAAAGTGTGAAGCACATCTTGTAAAAAGCAATTTTCAAACACGCTCTAAGAGAACAAGTAAATGACAGTACCACATTAAACCTGATTCGGAAATATCTGAAAGCAGGTTTAATGGAAGAAGGAAAAGAAGCTGAAGAAGAGGTTAAGTGAATATCTGAAAAGAGGGAAAGCAATAGCAAGACCACTGGCAATCACAATCAAGCGTGTAAATGAGGTTGTGGGAGGATGGATAAATTACTTTAGAATCGGAATGATGAAACAGTTTATGGAAGAGTTTGGACAATGGCTGGGACACAAAATAAGAGTAATAGTCATGAAACAATGGAAAAAGCCAAAAACCATCTATAGGAATTTAAGTTATTTAAACTGGAAAAATCATAATGGCTTTAGTCATGAAGAGATTTTTAAAGTTGCAAATTCAAGACTTGGTTGGTACAGAAAAAGTGGAATGAACTTAGTGAAAGCTGGAATATAAATTGTAGAGCCGTATACGAGAACCGTACGTACGGTTCAATGGGAGGGGCGAGAAATTATTCTCCCTCTACCCTATTGTGCACTTTCAGACAGTGGAACGAACAGCCCAATATTTGGAAAGAAAATAAAGTCTAAAAACTGTCTGGATGGAACAGTAGTATATAATGTTCAAGGGTTTTAGCTGTGGGAGCGGCAGGAGTTTTTTGTCATATCGGTTTTGCCAGCTCCTTTTTAGTTTCTGCATACTGGAATAGAAATGGCAGAATAGACTGGCTGTTACAATATAGCATCCGGTATCTGTCTTGAAATTTAACCTCATTCACTTGAATCGGATTCGTCTAATGAGACGAGAGCCTGTTCACTACACCACTGCTTTGGAGACATGCCGTATACGTTTTTAAATGCTCTCGAAAAATGGAGTTGGTTTGGGTATCCGACTGCATTTCCGATGTCTTTGATCGAAAGTTTGTTCGTTCTAAGGAGCTGTACGGCTTTGCGCAGCCAGAAGGTAATAAGGAACTCCTGAGGGCTGACACCGATATGTTTCCGGAAAATCCTGCACAGGTAGTTCCGATGGATTTTGCAGGAATCGGCGATGTCAGCAACAGTAATTTCGTTGTGAAAATTCTGGACAATATATGCAAATGCCCATTCTAAGTAATATTTACTCATGCCGCCGCTGGAAGGGGGGTCTGGATGCGCAGGAGCGCATGAGGCTGTCAAGAAACAGATATAGATGGGACATCAGGTTAAAGGTTGTCTCATCAGGATGATGTGCGATATAGAGCATGGGGTTCATCATTTTTTCAGAATAGGTTCTTGTCGGAAGAACGATATACAGGGTTGTTGATGGAAAGTCCTGAGAATGACATAATGGAACAGGTAGTGGGTCCGTACATGCGGTCCATAAGCAGATAGTGGATCGTTTTGCGCATATCCGAACTGATACATACATAGGTCGATAAATCCTTGGTTTTGTAACACATGAAAAATATCATTCATTTTTTTCATCATCCCTTTCTAAGGCATGAATTAGTGTATTGGCATATTGAGATTCAAACAAACAGCATTGCCTATATTGCCATCGTTAACGAATTCTTTTACTCTTTGTCTTTTGTCGGCGTATTTGGCCACATCTATTATGTACCAAAATAAACACATTGTATATGAAAAGCGAAAAAATGTTGCATTATGACATATAAGTTTGTTGCACATGATATTTTAATGAATGAAATTATGCAATATAATTTTAACTACCTGGTAATTAAAGGCTTAAATCAAGAAGTTCCGGCCGGTTTTTTTGATTACTTTTTAGGCCACTTAACAATGATTTTTGACGCAAAATGGCAAAATTTCTGCGTGAGAAAAATACCTATGCCAATGCTGGTATAAGCACAAGGTTTCTAACGGTAAGTCCTGCGGCAATGATCTCTTTGCCATAGGCGGTGATGAAGTATTTATAAGTGCCCTGCACCCTTTCGATGATCCCATGGAGACGGAGCCGTTTAAAGATTCTGGACATGGCTGACGGGCTGATATTTTCAAAATGCTGGCGGATATCCTTTCCCTGCATTCCGAAAGCCATGTACTCGCCTCGGCCGATTGCTTCCAGTACTTGAAGGTCACGCTCCGCAAAAAAATTCAGCCCGCAGTAGGAGCGCCCCTTGTCCACAACGGAATCGGTAACCTTTGTAAGTTTTTCCTTCCCGCCGCTGTGGTCATCGAAGGATGAGATGAATTCCAGGTATCGTAGTTTGATGCTTTCATAATCGTGAATAGCTGGTAAAGGCTGTAAATGCTTTTCTTTAAGGGGGCCTTCTGCTCCGATGAGCTGCCGTCCCTGTGCTCCACTTTTCGTTTTACCCGGAAAGTCCCAATGTTATTGCAGGTGCTTTCTATCCGTAAGACATGGCCAAACTTATCATACATTTTGATTGATACATCACCCATATGGTGTTTGATCCTCGTGCCAAGAATCCGCCGGTTATAGCTGGTGCCGACCTCTTTCTTACAGTTATAGGTAATTCGCTGCCCAAGGAAGGTGGCGATGTTGTCGGGTTTTACCATAAAGATTGCCGTTCGGATAATCTCGTCATAAAGGGGTTCCAAGTCACCCGGTTGTTTGAACATGACGTCTGTTGCACACTCAATCTGCTGGACAGTCCATGTGTAGCTGAGGCCGAGTGTTTCAGGGATCGGACAGTAGCGTTTGGCAAAAGCATCCAGAATTTTATGAAGGTCTTCCGGGTTGATTCTGTCAGAGAGCTTTTGGGCGAATTCAACATCTGAGATTTCAAGGAAGGCGTTATCATGCATACGGTAAGCGATTCCCTTCTTCTGCAGCTTATAGGCAAGATGGTTGTGGCCGTTCATGTAGAACTGCAGACGGAATGGAGCCCAAGTGGGAACACGCAGGTAACAGAGTCCAAGTTCCTTGTCAATGAAATAGAAATAATAGTGGGGACATTTGCTCCGGTCAAACTTAAGGAATGTCTTCCCTGTGGTTTTATCATGCCATGGCTTATAAGTATTGCACTGTTCCATGGCAGAAAAGATATGGATCAGGCCTTCGGTTTTTCCGGTTTCCCGGATGATTTCCTGAATCCGGTCATCTTTACGGAAAGCCCGCAGCTTCCGGATGAATTCAATTTCAATGCCATTTTCATCTGCAATGCGTTGGGCGTTCGCACGGACTTGTTCTGTAAGGGGCTGGGAGAAATTAGAAAAATCAAAAATACGGATGCTGTTGGCATTTAGATAGCCTGTCATGCCTTCGGCATGACTCCATCTAGGAATATAGCCCTGGATAATCATGCGGTCATAATAGGTAATTGTACCGTAAATCTTATCAGCGTATTTATCCGTAAGTAACATGAACATATCCTCCATGGTTTTTCTTTATTGTACTTGAAATCTGGAGGAATTGCAAAAAAATTTTTCCGGTTTATCCGGGTTAGGATAAAGCTGTATAAAGATGCGCAGCTTTATATCTCGCATCAAGGTGTATGCATATGCCTGCGAGCATTGTCCAAAAAGAAAAATGTTCCCTGCCACGTATTTTTAGATGCTGCAGGCAATAGTCGTTAAGGACACGGTTGTTGGCTCGTTCACATGCCGTACGTTCGCTGTATATCGTTTTATATTGTTCCGAATCCCTGGGAATCTGCGGCTGGAAACGCAGGTCACTGTTTTTCTTTATGTAAACAGTGCGTCCATAGCTGCCGGGAGAGCATTTTTCGGCATAGGGGCAGGAGGCGGTGCGTCCGCATTTGAGTGGACAGCGGTATTTATGGGCATTTTTTACAGGATCGTTTCCCCATGGGCACATTTTATGCCCTGCCTGGCACAGAGGGTGTCCCGTTTTATCAAAGGAAATGTTTTTGGGGAAAAGTCCGTAAGTGTTACGGCCAAAATCATCTATGGCATAGAGAAAATTGATACTGTCATGGCGTTTTGCGCTTGTAAACTTCATCAGCAGGGGAAGTTCAATTTTAAGCGTATTATTCCTGCAGCAGAGCATATACAGGGGATGGCCAAAATACCAGGCTTTACTGCTGCTGTCCCAGCCCCAGTCTGCATCGGGGTCCGAATAATGGCGGCCGCAGTTGTCCCGGTATGGACAGGAATGCCCACAGGAAGAAAGATGTTTTCCGTAAGGTGAGGCATGGGGAACGACAGCAGTGCCATCACCGGAGAGGGTAAGGCTGCCGGGAGCGACCAGGCCGAGTTCCACAGAAGGAAGAACTGCAAGAAAGAAAAATATCTTCTGCAGTGCAGCCTCTGGATTATCAGAGGCTGGAAGACCACTTATGATATCTTTTACAATATCAAAAAGGGTAAATGTTACAAAAAAACAGAGGTGATAGTGGGATTTTGGAGGGTGTAATTTTTTTTGTGTCTTTGAGATTCTATTTTTCTCTGATTTTCAGTATAGACTATTGCCAGAATTCCCAGTATCTACAAGGCTTTGTGGGCTCTGGAATAAGACAAAAAGCCATAGACACAAAATTAAATACACTACCGGATTTGGAAATGAAGAAATCCAATAAAATAAGGACTGAGAGTTTCCGAGAGAACACTATCATCTTTCGAGGTGGACGAAGATTAGCGTTCCGTCCATATACCGAAAAGTTCTTCAGCTTGGCTTGTATGAAAGGTTTGATTGTGGAAAATATGAGGTCTGTAAGGATATATTCGGAGCAGAGCCAAAAGATTATGAGGTGCAGGAGTTCTTGTTCTTGTTAGGAAGCTGGCATAAACTCAGGTTCAGTCCGGCTGTCCAGGCAGCGATCGCCAATGGAGGGAAATAGACAATCAATGTTACTGCAAAACAATTTATTGCTGCTGACAGATTATAATTTACCCTACTAACAATATAAGGCCTTGATTAAAGGAACACAATCCTCTTCTTTTTTCAAGGTCTTTTTCTGATAATTTTTTTATTAGATGTAAAGGTAGTCTTTCTCTTTTTTCTGTTTATTTTCTTTCAAGTCTTTGTAAAATAGGGTTTTCGGGTATTTTAAGAATAAAAAATGAGAGAAATATGTGGGAAAGGGAAGCGGATATAAAAAGGAGGGTAGCAGGACTTTTTTCAGATGATGGAGAGGAGGGATTTTAGGTGTTTATAGATGTTTTTTTATCGGTTTAGAAGAGTGGTCAGCGAAAGCTAAACTTTGATAATCAGCAAAAACTTCTTGACATACAAATCCTACGAGCGTAATATTATGGCGTAAGAAATATTTTTTTGGTCCTAAATCTTACAAAAGTAATAATTCGTGTGAGAATGAGGTGAGAGTAAGATAGTGTGAATAATAAGCTTGATAGCTTATTTTTTACACCACTATTTGTGCCTGAGCGAAGCGAAAGGAATGTGAATCATTATGAAACGGAAAGCCAATCGAAGAAAGAGGAAAAAGACAGTGCATGTTTTTCTTATGACTATGCTCATTAGTGGAGCAATTGCATTAAGCTTGATTTTTTTAGCGAAAGGATTTATTGACAAGAGGGAACGGAGAAGTCCGGAACAGATTTTGCAGCAAACCTTGCTTACATATATGGATTGTATTTCTGAAAAAAGATATGGGGATATGTATGGGATGTTGACAAAGGGGAGTGTAAAAACGATTAGTGAGAAGGATTTTGCTGCCCGAAATTCTGCAATCTATGAGGGGATTGAAATGGAGAATATGATGATAGATATTACCAGTTATGATAAGGAAAATTTAACGGTCAAGTATAACACTTCTTTTGATACAGTTGCAGGCAATGTGAACTTTAAGAATGAGGCGAGTTTTTTAGAGGAGGATGATGCATACAAGCTGGTATGGAATGATTCTATCATTTTTCCGTTACTTGGGGCATCTGATAAAGTCAGGGTTTCTACGACACAGGCAAAGAGGGGAGAAATTTTGGACAGGAATGGGAGAATGCTTGCTGGAAAAGGGATTGCATCTTCTGTTGGGATTATTCCGGGAAAGTTGATAAATAAAGAGAAATCGATTAATAAAATTGCAAAATTATTGGAGATGAAACCAGAAGATATTGAAAAACAGTTATCAGCAAAATGGGTAAAGGATGATTCTTTTGTACCAATAAAAACACTTCCGAAAATAAGAGATATCGAGTTGCTTATGGTTGATCCAGATAAAGTAGTGTTAAGAGAACACGTGCGACAGGAAAAGTTATTGAATATTACAGGTGTAACGATTTCAGATACGGAAGTCAGACAGTATCCGTTGAAAGAGGCTGCGGCACATTTGGTAGGTTATGTGCAGAACGTGACAGCAGAAGACTTGGAGGAACACACAGGCGAAGGATATACAAGCAACAGTGTTATTGGAAAAACTGGGATGGAAGGGCTATTTGAAAAGGAGTTAAAAGGGGAAAATGGATGCAGGATTTATATTACCGATTCAGAGGGAAGAGAAAAAGAGGAATTAGCCTGTATTACTGTGCAAAATGGTAAAGACATCAGGTTGACGATTGATGCCGACCTCCAATCATGGCTGTATGAAAGTTTCAAAAAGGATAAAAGCTGTTCTGTTTCTATCAATCCTTGTACGGGAGAAGTCTTAGCATTAGTCAGTACTCCGTCTTACGACAATAATACTTTTATTATGGGAATGTCTGAAAAGCAGTGGAAGTTATTAAACGAAGATGGCAGAAAACCGTTATATAATCGTTTCAGGCAGGTATGGTGCCCCGGCTCTACCTTTAAGCCGATTACAGCAGCGATTGGATTGGAGTCTGGAGCAATTAACCCGGCAGAAGATTTTGGAAGTGAAGGGCTTAGCTGGCAAAAGGATAAGTCATGGGGAACGTATCACGTTACCACACTTCATACATACAAGCCTGTGGTCTTAGAGAATGCATTGATTTATTCAGATAACATTTATTTTGCGAAAGCGGCATTGAAAATAGGTGCGGAAAAAATGGAAAATGCATTGTCTGGGATTGGGTTTCATGGAGAGATGCCATTTGAAATAAAAATGGGGGAATCCAGTTATTCTAATACAGAACATATAGAAGGTGAGATACAATTGGCAGATAGTGGCTATGGTCAGGGGCAGGTTTTAATAAATCCATTGCATATGGCATGTATATACACTTCGTTTTGCAATAATGGCGATATGATAAAACCATATTTGCTATACAAAAATGACGCAAAAACGGAATGTTGGATTTCAGGTGCATTTTCTAAAAAAACTTCCAGGCAAGTGCTGGATGGGATAACCAAAGTAGTAAATGATCCACATGGCACAGGATATGCCGTACATCGTAAAGATTTGACTTTAGCAGGAAAGACAGGAACAGCGGAAATCAAAGCATCGAAAGAAGATACATCTGGTACTGAATTAGGCTGGTTTGCTGTACTTACTCCAAATAAAAATGAGAAGAAACCGATTCTCATTGTGAGTATGGTTGAAGATGTAAAGGAAAGAGGGGGGAGTGGCTATGTTATCCAAAAGGATAAACCAGTTTTAGAAAAATGGTTTAGTAAAAATCTAGAATGAAAAGTGTGAGAAGTATTTCTAAGACAGCAAAAAACGCTTGCGTTTTGTTTCGTTTACAGCGCCGGATACACGCTGCAAAGCAGCATAACTTCCTATGTGTATCCGTGCGCATCCATTATAGTAAACGCATGTATTTTATGCGTTTACTATAAATGATTGTGTCGTGGAATGGAAAGGAGATTAATATGAAACAAGGTAAGTGTTTTATTATTAGTATACTTATGTGCAGTATAATGTTTTGCGCCTGCAGTAAAGAGGGTACTAATGCCAAGGAAAAAAAGAATGAAACCGTTCAGGAAACAAAGAAAGAAGTGCTAGAAGGAATAGCAGAAGGCGTAGATCAGGAGGAGGCTTTGGATTTCGAACCGGAAAAAGGGTATGATTTGCCTGTACCCGATCAAGACAAAGTTGAGGCAGAACAGGATTCTTGTCGGTTAATGGCATTACTTACTGATATTTATGAAAATGCAGATAAGGGGAATTCTTTTAATGTTGTTTTGGGTAGTAACACAATTAAGAAAATGACGATGAAAATAAAGGAATACGGGTATTCGGTAATAAGTTCAGAGACATATTCTAATATGGAAAATTATAAAGAAGTTGAAAGTTTTTTAATAAATGCGGAATCAGGAAAAGAGGGTTCTGTTGTTACTTATAGGGTACATTCGGATGGTGGGATTGGCAGAGAAAAATATGTTTATGACGGTGAAGATATGTTTCTTTTAGCGTCAAGTACTGTATGGGATGATGACAATAAGCCATGTATGGCATATATTTCTTATACAAGACTAAAGGAATGGAGATATTCGGATAAGGGTTGGTTTTGCTATGAAATGTGTGTCCCAGAGTATCCGGAAGTAACGGAAATGCTTGATGGGAGCTGCTTAATTCGGGTTAAACCAATGAACAGAAGGAAACGCAGGCTCTCGAAACAATGTGTGCAAGGTTTGGGATATCAGGGGAATAATCTTTTATGCTCTAATTGGGATGAAAATCACTTGGAAAAGATAGATTATAATGGTCTTTATGAATACCTATATAAGATGAAATATAAGAAAAAATATAATAGCAAAAGATATCCAGATGGAATACCAAAAGATAAGTTTGAGAATCTGATTATGGAATATCTCCCGGTTACTTCTGAGGTAATACAAAAGTATGCTATTTTTAATCAAAAGAAAGGGACATATTCGTGGCAAAGATTGGGATGCTTTAATTATGCTCCTACTTTTTTTGGAACATCTACACCAGAAGTGACTAAGATAAAGGATAATCTGGACGGAACGATTACATTGACTGTGGATGCTGTATGCGAAATGGTATTGTGCGATGAGGCGGTAATTACGCATGAATTAACAGTGCGTTTTACAGAAGATGGCAGTTTTCAGTATTTAGGCAATAAAATTTTGAATGGGGGAATTAAAGATATACCAGAGTATCAATATCGGTTCGTTGATAAAAAGTAGCAGATAAAGGAAAATCTGCAATATTTAAGATAAAAGGGATTTTGGAAAATGAAAAAAGCAAAAGTGTGTGGAGAGAAAATATCCCATGGAGGAAGTACAATAACGCAGCAGGGTATAGTACGCTTGCGTTTGAAAAAAGAGGTAGATTAAAAAAGTTCCTCATCACTGTTTATATCAGATGATGAGGAACTACTTTTTAATTTGATTCCCAAAGATGTAAATTTGAAAGAATAGATAAAGTAAGTTCAGAAGCAATGGGGCCTGTAGTATTTCTTTTGCTCTCAATATTGGTTGCGAAAAAGTAAATGTGATCAGATTTCTCGATAAACCCAACGAACCATCCAGAAGTATTTTGATGGCGTACTTCCAATGTTCCTGTTTTTCCATACAGTGAACCTTCTGCATTGGAATATAGATAAATCGAATTTTTGACAGCATTAATATTTTCTGGCGTAAAATGAAATTCGTTATAAAAAAGTTTCTTTAAAATTTCAACCTGTTCAATAGGAGAAATTTTTAGTGATGAATTCATCCAATAGGAGGATGTATCTTCACGAACAATCTGATTACCATACCCGATTTCATGTACATAGTCTTTTATAGATGATAAGCCAACTTTCTGGTCAATATCTTGAAAGTACCAAGTGACAGAGTTCTTCATTGCTGTTTCTAATGTCTGGTCTGCATTCCAGGTATCATACACATATTTTTGTCCCTCCCATGAAAGTTGTGACTTTTCTGGTGTGATTATTCCGGATTCAAGGCCCAATAAAGCGGTATAAATTTTAAAGGTAGAGGCAGGGGATATCCGTGTCGTAGCATTGTCCCTATTATATATTTGCCATGAATCTGCAGTGGCATCATATAACACGAAACTACCATCATATTCATTAAAGTCTTCACTTAAATCAATATATGAAATATTTTGGTTGTTGTCATTAAAATAGTAATGATCTTGATCAGCAGCCTGCATAGTTAAAATTGGAGCAAACCCAAGCAGAAAAGCAGCAATCAAAACAAATGTAAAAAAACTGCGCAGCTTTTTCGGAAAGGATATTGGATGATAATTTGCAATATTTATAATCCTTTTCTTTATTTGTGCCATGTTTCCGCCAATTCCGGTTGAAAAAGGGAAAGGCAGGAGCGAAACTTTTTCTACAAAATTTATTAGGGTGTTG
This sequence comes from uncultured bacterium, assembly GCA_947651225.1. Classification (GTDB taxonomy): domain Bacteria; phylum Bacillota; class Clostridia; order Lachnospirales; family Lachnospiraceae; genus Butyribacter. Next base: position 18,199 of record CANSYK010000081.1, read on the forward strand.
CCATAATCCTCGTAATCTTTTTCGCTTAACATATGTAAAACAGATGTGTCACAGGCAACTTCACGATCATTCCGCATTTCTTTTAACGAATACCAGACAAGAGGGTTAAACCAGTATACAACACTTGTCAAATTCATTAAAGAATTTATGAGGGCATCTTTATATTTATAATGTTGTAATTCATGCAATATCATATAACGCAAGTCGGTTATATGATTATCAGATATGATATGTATTGGCAGATAAATTTGCGGTCTAAAAAAGCCTGCCATAATCGGTGATTTTAAAAAGGCAGTGCTATAGATAGGGATTTTTCTATTTATTCCCATTTCTTTTAGGCAGGTTTGATATAATTTGCAAACATTCTGGTTTTGCAATGGGAGGGCAGATTGTTTTAGTCTGTATAGCTGTACTTTTGATTTGGCAATGAAAACAACCATGAAAAGGATTCCTAATAACCAAATATCCAATAGTACAATCCCTATTATGGATGTTGTGCTTCTGCCTTCAGATATGGTTAAATCGTTCATCCAGTTAGAGGAATTAGATGAAACCAAGTTTGAGGTTGTTTGTAAGGATGAATTTGCATGATTGGCAGAAGAGTTCCAATCGTACAAATGTGAAAAACTCTGCAAAATACCTATGTGTTTTATTTTAAAAAATGGCGCTGCCAGCAAAATTAGCAGTATAAACCATAAATTGTACTGCAATCGGCTAGACAGATGCTTTTTGAATAAATGCTTGGCCAATATAATAACTCCGATCATGATGGCAATAAATATATTACAAATGAAAAAATGAATAGTAAAATTAACCATATTAATCGTCTCCTTTTTTTGCAGTTCCAGCGAGAAGTGAGCGAAGATTATTTATTTCTGTTTCTGACAATTTATCGTTTTCTATATAGGCAGACAGCATTTTTGAAATGTTACCATCATAGAAACGTTTTAAAAATGAATTGCTTTCCTGGCCTATATACTCATTTTCGTCCACTAATGGGGTGTAGACGAATATCCGGCTTTGTTTTTCATAAGAAAGTGCACCCTTATTTACCAAACGTTTTATCAGAGTCTGTATTGTTTTAGGACTCCAAGTTGTTGTTTTCACTAAGCGTTCTGTTATTTCGTTTGTGTTAATAGGAGCATATTTCCATACAATTTTCATAACTTCAAATTCAGCTTCAGAAATTTGGGGTAGAGCAGCCATAATATATTCCTCCGTAATCTTACAATCGTAATATAGATATTATAAGCCTCTGTCTACTAAATGTCAAATAAAAAGACTTGACCACAGCAGTGAAGAATACGTTACTGGATTCCGAAAAAATTCGGAACTGGCGGAGCAGCTAAATGCTTTTTTCATGTTCTGTCAAGAGTTAAAGACTTGTTAAGAATTTCTATGATATGATTCAGAACATAGAGAAAATAAAACGCAAGAAAAGAGGTATACACTATGTTCTGGAGGATATTGAAAAAAGACCTGAAACGCAAAAAGACCATGAACATCATTCTGCTGCTGTTTGTCATTTTATGTTCCATGTTTGCAGCGGCGGCGGTGAACAACATTATAGCCGTTACAGGCGGTATCGAGCATTATTTCGATGCAGCGGATGTCCCCGATGTTACCATGAAGAAGATGAGTATCGGGGAAAACGATCTTGAGGAAAAGGTTGGGGAGCTTGCTTGTGTCAAGGAGATAAGGACCGAGCATTGGCTGTGTGTATCCAGCTCAAAGTATTTCAGGCATAACGGAAGGGAACTTAATAATTTCACGAATGCTGCCTTTTTACTTTCCGATCGTGAAATGGCGATCAACTATTTCGATGAGAACAATCATATCATCGAAAGCGTGGACAAGGGCTGCTTTTATGCCAACGCTCCTTTTTTACAGGACATTGATATAAAAGAGGGCGACGAGGTGGAGCTTGCTGTTGGTAACAGTCATCTCACGCTTAAGTTTATGGGGCAGTTCAAAGGTGCGCTGTTCCCTTCGGGAAACTCGAATTTCCCGTATCTTATCATGAACTCTGCTGACTATGACTATTTTGATCAGGACGAAGCCACTCATATCATGGATTGCAAGCAGCTTTGTGTAAATACATCAGATGTTGATGAAATAAGGGAACTTGCAAAGAACTATGGCGGTGTATATGTCTACACACGGGAAGAAAGCAAGAGTTTTTATCTCTATGATATGCTTTCTGCGTATGTTTTGATGATGATTAGCATCATGCTGATGTTCACTGCCTTTGTGGTGCTGCGTTTCACAATAGGCTTTACGGTCAGCGAGGAATTTCGTGAGATTGGTGTAATGAAGGCGGTGGGTATCGACAACGGCAGTATAAGAAGCCTATATATCGTCAAGTATCTTGCCATTGCTGTGGTCGGTACACTGATAGGCTATTTCTGTTCTATCCCTCTTAGGGATATGATGTTGAAAACTATATCGGAAAATATAGTTCTTGGCAGCGAGAGCGGTACTCTTATAGGGCTTTTAAGCTCTGCGGCGATAGTTATCATGATCCTGCTGTTCTGCTATAACTGCACACGCAGAGTAAATAAACTCTCGCCAATCGACGCAGTAAGAAACGGTCAGACGGGTGAGCGCTTCCGAAAAAGGAGCCTTTTGCACTTAGGGCGCTCAAAGCTGCCACAGGCGGCATTTCTTTCGGTCAATGATGTGCTCAGTTCACCAAAGCAGTTTTCTATCGTGATCATTGTGTTCACGTTCTGCATACTGCTGATGACAATTATGTCAAATTTAGCATTGACACTCAAAAGTGAAAAGATACGGCGCTTCTTTGATGTTCCCTCAAGTGAAGCACATATCATGGATACTGAAATATTCAGAGATGTCATGGTAGATCAGAGTGCACATAAGCAGATCATTGCAGATGCCGAAAAGCTCCTTGCCGATAACGGAATGCCCGGCAAATGCACAATGACAATGAGCACACAGTTTGAAATATCACACGAAGGCAAAACAGCAATGATCGCTTTCAGCATCATGAAAGGCGAGACAAATGACACGCTCTATGTAGACAAGGGCAGCGCTCCGCAGAAGACGGATGAGATTGCCGTAACGGTAAGTGTCCTCGATGACTTAGGCGCAGAGATCGGCGACAGGGTAACGGCAGTAATAAATGGGAAAGAGTACGAGTTTATCATTACGGGAACATACTCCTCTTTTATGAGCCCAGCTGCTTTTCTATATAAAGATTTTGACTTTGGAAATCTGCCGGCAAACAATATAGTGGGAGTGCAGATACACTTTGACGGTAATCCCGACAAGGCGCAGATAAACAAAAACATTGAAAAGTTGAAAGACCTGCTCAACACCGACAAGGTGTATTCGACCTCGGACTTTATCAAAAATTTTACAGGAATGTCTGATACGCTAAATACGATCAAACAGATGATGATGATCATTACTGTGATTGTAACGGCATTGATCGTCATACTCATGGAGCGTTCATTCATCTCTAAGGAAAAAAGCGAGATCGCACTGATGAAGGCAGTGGGTATCGACAACGGCAGTATCATCTTGCAGCATTCGCTCAGATTTGTAATCGTATCAGTTATTGCCTGCATCGTTTCTACGGCGATACTGATGCCAATCAGCGACGTAATGATGAATTGGGTAGGTAATATGGTTGGCGATGTATCAGGCATGAAATGCGATTTTGACCCGATAGAAATATTTGTGATCTGCCCAGTAATTCTCATCGGCGTGACCGTCATCGGCTCATTCCTGACAGCGCTTTACACAAAAACAATCAAGGCTTCCGATACGGCAAGCATAGAATAAGGAGGACAACATAATGAATAACACGGTTTTACAGACAAAGGGACTTTGCAAGACATATATCGTGAACAAACATCAGAACAATGTGTTGAAAAATGTTGATTTGACGATTGGCGAAGGCGAAATGGTAGCGGTCATGGGACCCTCCGGCTCAGGCAAAAGCACGCTGCTCTACTGCGTTTCAGGAATGGACAAAGTGACTGCAGGCGAGGTGTTCTTTAACGGCAAAGAAACGGCAAAGCTTGGCGATAAAGAGCTTACAAGGCTCAGACTCGATGAAATGGGTTTTATTTTTCAGCAGATGTACATGATGAAAAATCTTTCGGTGCTTGATAATATTATTTTTCCTGCGGTAAAGTCGAAAAAAAATACGGAGAGCCGCAGGCAGACCGAGGAGCGTGGCAGAGCGCTTATGCACAGGCTCGGCATTGACGATGTGTGCGGCAATGATATTAACGAAGTGTCGG
>CANSYK010000082.1 GCA_947651225.1 uncultured bacterium
GTTTCCATATCTGAAAATCAGCAAGGTTTTCTTATGCCATTGATGTAATTATTTAATGCGTGATGTGAAAAATGTTGCCAAATCGTTGCCAACACCTAAACAAATTTGTTTGGAATTCGCATAAACACTAGCTTTCTAAAGCTCTTTTCATCACTCGAACTCGATTTCGGCAACTATATATTGTATCTAATCAAGTTTTACATTGCTATATTTTGTATAATTATTCTTGATATTCTATGTATTCTTCATCGTTTTGGGACTTTTTGCAATCATTTTGCAATCATTACTATTTCAATATTAATATGTTCCAGCATTACTAATAGCATCTTCTATTAGTTGTTCTATATTATTTTTAATGTCATCGTATACATATGTACTTGTTAAATGAGGTGATTCATAACACTCAACGTATTTTGATAAACGTTCTTTATTTTTTCCTATCAAGATATTATAAAATGGATTGCTCCCCTTTGTTGTTTGATTTCCATTCTCGTCCTTCAATCCATGTATATATATACCTACAATCCCCTTATTTAGCTCATATGCCTTTTCGATTTCATAATTTATCCACTTTCTTCCCGATGTAGTTGCACCAATTAACACTACCAGACAAGAACGCTTTGCCATCTGATTATCGATCCATTCTTTAATCTTTGCATCTGTCTTTTCTTTTACTTCTTCCCAGTCATTATCAGAAAAAGTGGAGGAATTATCTACTTTTCCCATATTTCTAACCTGACTTGCTCTCCAAGCATCCTTATTGTACTCAAAACTAAAAAACACCTGTCTCTTTGCCATAATTCTACTACCTCCTTAAAAGCTTTATTAATTTAATTATATTTGATACAATTTCTTCATTTGACATTTTTGTATTAAGACACTGAAATACTTCTAATACCTCATTACTTACTTTACCATAATATTCTTCAATATTCAAATTGATCTGCTCCCACAATTTTTGAGCCATATAACCTGTACATCCAACCGGAATTACAATATGTTTAGCATCAATTGCAATATCAAATTCCGTTTTAACTCCATTTGCCTCAACTATATTACCATCTTGTTTTTTATTTCCGAATAAATAAATAGAAATTCCTGCACGTGAAATCATATCTTCTCTATACTGTTGCCATAACATTCTTGCCTCTTTACCTTGTGGAAATGGTCTTAACAATAATCTTTGATTATTTATTCTAGTATTATGCATATATATTTCTTCGAGGGCACCTGTAATAACAGAACTTCCTACGCCAACCCCAAATCCTGATATTATATTAAATTCATCTTGTATTAATCTCGCACTTAATAATTTTATTAAATCTTCTGCTTCTTCTTTCGTAAATACACCATACTCTTCCGCACTACCAGAGATAAAAATATTGTTTTGGTTTAATCTCCTCTCTATTTCTTGAAGTATTTCTGTAATTTCTGAAAAATCATCTATCATAAGGGCACTTATTCTATATCTCTTTAAATCTTCCAAAAAAAGATCGTTTCTTCTTTTTGCATAATCATAATCTGCATCTGATGCATAATCTTTTCTATCAATTGATTTCATAATAGCATAATGTTGTCTTGGATTTTCCTCATAATCAACTCTTATACGACTCAAAATATAATCCAAGTTAGGATCTTGAAAACTAAACCCTACAAATAAAGAAGTTTTAGATATCAAATCACCTGTTAAAGCAGACAAAAATTGTTTATGCTCTTTATAATATCTTTCATAATCATCTTTAATCAATATTGCATCATTAGGGTTATTTTTATCACCATGCATTTTATATAAAATGCATTCTCTATTCGCTAATGTATTTGACAAATGTTCATTTCTACTTTTTACATCCACTATTTTTTGCACATTATAAAATGCCTTCTCAATCAAATCATCATAATTCGTTGTCCAAATCACACCGATTGGCAATCTTGCAAGAATTCTATGATTTTGAGTTGGTTCTTTTTGCTTCGAAAATTCTTCAAAAATAACATCATTAATTATCCCTCGATTTTGATGTTTATTATAGCAATATTGTGCCAATGCAACTAAATCATGTTCTTTTTCAACCTCAAGCCCTAATTCTGAAGCAATAGATTCTAACAATGTTTTCCAATCAACGTAACCAGATTCTTTTGAAAATCCTGCTCCAGCAAAAAAAGCTGCATTGTTATTTCTTATCTCTTTAACATACTTATTTATAAAAGCATTTATTTCACTATTCATTTCTATCCCTCCAATTCATTTCTGAAGCCATTTTTCAAGTGGGATTATTGTTCGACCATTTTCTGTATCCGTACATACATAAAAGCCTTCTTTTATTACAGTCCCATTCGAATATCTTTCACTACCATAGTAATATGCAATATGTGGATATATCCGCATGTATTCATTACCTTTATAATCATAATCATAGGTCTTTTCTGGCTTAATTGGAAAAAGTGCAATATTATCTGTATCAAATTTTTGAGCATCACCATACCCAAGTTCCCAATTACACCATTTAGACTCTACTGCCCCATTAGTTGCCAATAATATAAATTTATTACATCTTTTTATCCTTTGTTTTATTTTACTTGCCGTTTCACCAGATGTTTTTTTCGGCATTGATTTATCCCAACTGTCAATGTATGCCTTGATATTATACTTTTTTTCTAGAAGTCCAATCAATCCCTTTATTTCATCTAAATCATCATGCTTGTGTGAAATAAATACAGTAGTTTTTGTAGAGCCATCAAAATTATATTTCGGAATAATATCTTGCACTGATTCAGTTAAACTTTCTACTCTATATCCATCAAATATTGATTTATCAAATATGTCTTTAGCCATTTAATCACCTACTCCTCTAATTTTCTATTAATCTCATCAATCCACCCACTGTCATCACTCTCAAACAGCTTTATGAACTTTCCAAAATTACTGCTTCCAGCAACCGTATCATCTGACTCCAAATTCCTCACCCGCTGACACATGTCCTCATAATTCTCCACAGTAACATGTTCCATAACCTCTTTAATCTGGTCTGCTCTACCTTTATAATTTTCGACCCCGGTAAATTCTTTTATCAAAGGAGCATTCACTGATTTCGCAGGAGATTTCAAGTTTTCATCAGTCCAATGCTTGGATATAATCTGCATTGTACAGGGATTGCCAAACATAATCACTTCATCTGCAGCATTATCCACGCCATGAAATTCATTAATCTTTCGTTTAATATCCTCGTACTGCTCATAGGGTTTCTTTTCCGTATCGCAAAACACAAGCACAAGTTCATCTGCTCCATTTTGATATCTATCCTGATACCTCGCCGGAATATTCCCATTACCGCCGGCATTTATCAATGAGATATCATATTGCTCATTCCACACTTTTAAATCTTTCAATCGGTTAAGATACTCATATTCCTCATTGCCTTCGCAGATAATGCAGATTTTATGGTTGCCAGGAATAAAAGGAAGTCTATTCGCCATCAGCATCCGCCTCCTTTTTGTATCCCTTGATACTAAGCAAAGAGTTGATCAATTCTGGATCAGGCAATGCTCCAAGCGCACCTTTTCTATATTTTTCCATAACATCTGTCGTATCTCTCACGCCCTGCTGCGCTGTAAAATCAGCAAGCGAATAAACATATACACCTTCTTCATCCTTATGAACAAACCAAATCTGCTCTTTCCGAAACATTCTTTTGCAATCCATAAGATTAATATCGTGAACTGTAAATATCATCTGTGCATTTGTATTCAGTTCATTATTAAACATCGCAACAATTGCCCTGGTAAGCTTAAAATGAATACTGCTATCCAATTCATCTACCACAAGAATTCTACCCTGTTCAAGTGCTTCTATAACATAACTGGCAATAGCTGCAATCTTCTTTGTTCCTGTGGAATCAAATATCATGCTTGGTACATGGACGCCTTTATATGTGGAAACCAGTCTAAATTGATCCATAATGTTCTCCGGAATATCAAGAACTTTCTCTTCTGGTTTTTCATCTCCATCCGTAGACTTTAACTGAATTTTGTCCATATCGACAAACTCAAAGTTATCCATATACAAATCTGCATTTTTTATAAATTCTACAACCTTTTCCTGCAATTGATTTTTATTCTTCATAAGTTCAATCGTGTGCTGCATAGGTATATTATTCATATTGATGATATCGATTTTCTCAGCAAATCCAACAAGAATCTGCTTCATCTCGTTGATATGTTCAAACTTACTTGTATCTATTACATAACATAGCAAATTATTTTTCGATACAACCGGAATCATATTCTGCACATCTTTATCACCACATTCGTAGATTTCACTAATGGTATCTTTTTTTAACCAGCAAACCTCTTTTTCATTATTATACTGATCTTTGAATATCTCTGAAAATGATTCATATAAATACTCTTCTTTTTCTGCATCATATTTTATGTCATAAGAGAACTTTCTTCCCAATACCATAAATGTTATGCCTAACTCACATACTTCACTCTCTGAAAATATATTAGGCATCAAACCATTTTTATTATTTAAAAGCATATTTTTCATTGCTCTAATGCACTTAACTAAACAGGTTTTTCCTGCATTGTTCGGTCCATATATTCCTACCGTTTTTAGCACGTTAAAATTGTTCTCTTTATGAACATTGGCTCCAAATTTCTTATTTCGCATATCTGCTTTCATTAAAAAAGTAATGTTATCCTCAAATGCAAAACAGTTTTTTGCTCTTATCTCTATAATCATGGCTCATTCCTCCAAGTCACTTTTCTTCTTTCCTTATCATTATTATACCACGAAATATTTTTTATGCAACTTTTTTTCACAAAAAATTTTATTTTATAATTTAATGCTCCTTCACAAAACGGAAAAGCAGCCTCCCAACTGCCCTCCCATCACACATACACCACCTCCCTCACCACAATCTCCTCTGCACATGTCATGATATTATTCATCCTCCCAACCCATAACATCTGATTCTCCGCTTTCAGTTTCTCCGCCACGCCCTGTTTTTCCTTCATCTGCTCCACAATCCGATCCAGCATCTCATGGCATTCCTCGTCAAACTCATGCAGATATTCATTCAGCTTTCCGCTAAGAAGCAAATCCATATAATACTCATGCCTAAACTCTTTCAGATACTCACATCTCATATGACCAAACTTACCGATATTATAATTTGTTCCCTTCGGCAATTGTAAATCCGGATAATAAATATCATCCTTACCTAACACATAAGCAATCCCATTCTCCACAATAACTTTCTCCAACTTTTCCATAACTTTCATCCACCTTCCTGCGGCTTTCCGCAACCTTAACATCAATAATATCCTCTGGTTCGTTTGCAGCCATTCACGTATACCCTGATTCCGATATATACCATCTGAACCAATAACAACATAACAACAAGATTCAGCTCTACAAAATCTTTTATCCAATCCCCAAAATACACAAGCAACGCTACACTTGTTACTGCCATGCCAACGCTGATCACATCCCGGCAATTCTCCCAATACATCTTCAAAACTTTCTTTCCTGCAATCACCATAATTGCACCTACAGCAACTGCTGCACCAACAATTACTACAATAAACAAAAGCCAATGCACAACCAGTGCCACGCTCTTATTCGATATCTTATCACCAAACTGCGCCAATGCATTTCCTGCACCAATAAGCCATTTACCAGATTGATAAATTCCATTCCGTATTATACCAACAAATACAGCAAAATCAGCTAAAAATATCTCCGAACGCATTGCCGCAAATATTGTCGTCACTACCACATACCACCATAACACTACAAGCATTGCATCAAATCCCACAGTCTTTGCCCTATACTTCTTTTTCAGTCCATTCCTATGATGCTCATACCGTTCTTTCGCCTGCTGATATGCTCTGCGGTCACAATTCCGACACCTTTCATAGAGTACCGGCTTTTCAACCGGTATCTCCACTTTCTTCTGATGCGTGAGTGCATATTCCTTTTCCCGTTCAGCCTGCCGGAGTTTATCTTGACATTCCCCTACCCTGCTGTCTGCTCTTTTCCTTTTCTCTTTCTCGCTCTGCAACAATTCTTTTGTTTGCTTCAATTCGTTCTTTAATGCTTGTACGTTCTCGGCTCTGTTCTCGCTGTTCAGCTTCTCGCATAAGTTCAGCGATTCGTTCAGTTGCTGCTGTAGTGCCTGTATCTCGCTGTCCTTCTGCCGGATGATTGTATCTTTCTGATCTGCTTCCTGCTCCATACTCTCCAACAAACTCAACAGTTCTTCCATCCGTTCGTCTTGCCTTAATTTGCCTAATTCGTTCATCTATATCTCTCACCCTCTCTATCTGTTGCCTAGCTTCAACAATTCCTCGTTCTGCCTCTGCAATAACCGGCTCTCGTTGTTCAACTTCTCCGATAATTCTTTCCATAGCTGATTTTCGTCTTTCAATGTCTGAATTTCTCCATCCTTCTTTTCCAAGAAATCCAACAGCTCCTCGATACTTGGCAAAATTTTCAGTTGCTCTTGCAACTCGTCGTTTAATTCCTGCAATTTTTGATTCTGCTCCTGCAACAAAATAAGCTGTCCGCCTCTCTGCACCAACTCCTGATACATCTCTGCCATAATCCCTTGCTGTTCCTCGATCTGATTTATCATATTCTCCATCATAGGAATGACTTCTCTGCTTTCTTCTAATGTCACACAACCGCCCCTTCCATTGTTTCAATAAAACACTTACCTGCCCGAACACTTCCTGCAATTTTTTCAATATTGCATTCTGCTTCTTAATCATCCGATTTTCCTCCACTTTCCATGAAGCAGATGTTGCCTGTCCAGACAGATATTTTTCCTCTATTTTTCTCGCATCTGCCCCTTCATGAATGGTAGGAATCTCTATTTTTCCTTGCCGTTCATAAGAACGATGGTCTATCTGCTGTTCTCTTTTCAAATGTCGATTACATTCCTTCGCCCACTCACTTCGCCACAGCTCGCAGTTTTTTGGATTATTCCAACCTGTAGCATCGGTAAGCTCCCTTTTCCATTGTTTTCGGTTACGAGAATCCAATTTCTGATTTCCATCTGCATCCAATATCGGAATACGAATACCACAACGCTCTGGTTTCTTCTTATCCTGCCACCAATCCGGATGCAATTCATCAATCACAATATTTCCGTCCCCATCCCGTACAAATGCCCAATCCTTCACTTCCTTATTTCCCCATGTGTGATTTTCCATAAACGGTCGCATGGTTACCAATAAATGCACATGCGGGTTGCCATCCCCCTTATCGTGAATACTCCAATCAGCACACATCCCTTTTGCCACAAAATTCTTTTGTATGAAATCTGTGGTGTAAGAAATTTGTTCCTGCCTGCTCCACTCCCTCGGTAGAGAAAATTCAAACGACCTGCCAAGCTGTGCATTCGCACTTTTTTCTACCTTCAAAACTTCATTCCATAACCGTTGCTTTCGGAAAGTTAATTTGAACTTTTCCAAAACTGCTTCTTTATCCTCGGCTCTTTGATAACGGCTGGATTTTTGAAACCGCCTGATATTTTCTTCTGGCACATTCGTCCATTCTGGTGGTGCATTGTCGCACATCATAAGACTGGTATAAACAACTTCTTTTTTAGAAGTGTAATAACTTACCTTTCCAGTTTCCTCATTTTTCATTACATCGCCATTCAGATATGCTGATGCGGATATGATGGATTTTCCTTTGCTCCGTCCGACAATCTTAACAGTAAAATGAAATATTGCCACTTTTTCCTCCCCTCTCTACCACATCCGGCAAACACCAATTTTGATATAAGAAAACAATATTTACCGAAACGCCCTCAGCGTAAGAATGCCTCCTGCGGCATGAGCAGGTCTGCATGAAATGCCCCTCGGAGAGTGCGTCCAGCCGCACAGGCTGGTCTCCATGAAGTGGTCCGGCTGAGAGCCCCGCCGACGGAACGAGCCCGGCAAGCGAAGCGCAGACCGGTTGCCGCTTGCGGCAAACTTATAAAGACGACCTCAGGTTGTCTATAAGTGCGCCCTTCATGGAAAAATGATGAAGGGATTAGAAAACGAACCCCTCCGCTTTCATGCTTCCTCCGTTTTAAGGACTTGCTCCTTTTGCATCGCTTTAGAAAAATATCTTCCATTGGCTTCCTGTCGTTTCAAAAATCCAATCAGTTTTGGTATATCTTCTTCCTCAATCGAACAGCCAAGCACCGACTCCACCGCACCGCCAATCACACAAAGCCTGTGGGTTCGTTTCTTATTCTCTTCGGCCTTCTGCCGCTTCTGCAATTCCCTTTTCTGTGCCGCATACCGCTTCGCCTTCTCTAAACTTTCCTGCTCTCTCCTTTCCATTTCAAGCAGGCGTTCCTCATAACTTTTTGTTGATCTACTCATTCACATCATCCTCCCTTCCCAACCCATCAAACATTTCCAGAATCATCCGAAGGGATTCCAAGACTTCTATATCCAGCTCCTCCGATTTTTCAATCTGCTGCAAATGCCTGTCGATTCCTGCAAGTTTCCTTTTTATCTCGTCAAATGTCCTGACATTTCCAAAGGTAACTATTTTTTGGTGCATACAGCTATTGATGAAAAATTCTGCCCTCGCAAGCCCCGATAAAACAATCCTTTCATCAATAAACTGTTTCTCCTCCGGTGTCACTCGGAAATTTACAATCACACTCCGCTTGCGGTTCTTTTCATTCTTTTTCTTAGGTCGGACACCTGATATAAGGTTGTCACGTCTGTAAATTTTTGCCATGCTTATTCCTCCTCTCCGACTCCAACTTCATCTTTATCCATGTTCCCTCTATCCTCATTCAGCTTATCTGCGAGTGCTTTCTGCTTGGACGGATAAAGATGGGCATAATTAAATGTGATATTGATTCCCTCATGCCCCATCCGCTCTGCAATCGCTAAAGGAGAAAATCCAAGTTCAATGCAATGAGCGACATGCGAATGGCGCAAATCATGAATGCGGATTCTCTTTACCCCTGCCGCCTTTGCTCCCCTGTCCATCTCATGGTGCAGATAGCTTTTTGAAAATGTGAACAGCCTTGTATGCTCATCACATTTATAAAGCATTCCAAAATAATCTTCCATCTCACGACAGAGAAATTCCGGCAGTTCGATTACCCGGTTACTCTTTTCCGTTTTAGGGCTGGTAATATAATCCTCGCCCTGCAAATGTTGATAAGATTTGTTAATCGTCAATTTCCTGTCTGAAATGCTGAAATCCCCCTTTTCCAGCGCAAGGAGCTCGCCCTCCCTAATTCCTGTCCAATAAAGAATTTCAAAGGCATAATAGGAAATCGGTTTCTCCTTCATGACTTCTGCAAACTTCAAATATTCCTCTTTTGTCCAGAAAAGCATTTCTTTCCCTTTTGCCTTTCCCATTTTCCCCGCCTGCTTTGATGGATTAACGGTTAATCCGTAAAAGCGGCAGGCATGATTGAAAATGGCACTGAGCTGGTTCTGAATCGTACGAAGATACGTCTGGGAATATGGCATCCCATGTTCATCCCTCATGCTAAGCAACTGATTCTGCCACTGGATAATATCCGTTGCCGTAATCTCTGCCAGACTTTTCTTCTCAAAATAAGGAATAATTTTCGTATCCATAATGTGCCTCTTGGTTAAAAAGGTATTTAATTTCAATCTTGGTTTCATATCTTCCATATAGACCTCAACAAACTGCGAAAATCCCATGTTCACATCTTTCGCCTTCTTTAACAGGAACTCTCTCTCATATTCAAGTGCTTCTCTCTTTGTGGCAAAACCACGTTTTGTATGAATCTGACCGATTCCCTGCCAGTCCTTATATCTGATATAGACCTTCCAAGTACCTCTTTTGTTATCTTTACTTGCCGACATAACCAACACCTCCTCCTGCCATGTCCCTGCTATGCCTCTTTTGCCATGCCATAACAGTTTTCTTCATAAAATCTGCGATTTACCTTGCCGGATAAAACAATAAGATTGGGATTGAGTGCAAGCATACGCTTATTGAGCTGCTTAATCATCTTGTAACCCTGTGCTCTACTGACGCCCCAATCTTCGCAAATTTCATTTACATCGACATACATCTTTTTATTCATAGACAGATACCCCCTTTCCGTTCCAATGCCATTTTGAAAACATTTGACACTGTTGTGTGCGTACATTTTTGTACTTGCTTCATTATAGTACACTATCTTTTTTGTTTCGTCAAGCACTTTTTTGTACTTTATTCGTATCATTTACAAACTTTTCTGTTCACATTTCAAATTTTATGTGATACAATGTTGTTACGATTTGATGTGGATTTCATTGATTAAGGAGATTTTTATTATGGCTCTCGGAGATAAAATCAGAAAATATCGGACATTGAAGGGTTTGACACAGGCACAGCTTGGCTCTATGGTTAAACTGACCGGAGACAGAATTCGTCAGTACGAAAATGATGTGCGGAAGCCAAAGGATGGAAAACTGATGGAGATTGCCAAAGCACTAGACATCAATCCAACTGCATTGTTTGAGCCGGATTACCGCAATCCGAACAGTGTCATGCACGCTCTTTTTGAATTGGAAGATATTTATGGCTTACGCTTTGAAAAATCAGGAGAAAACTATCAACTTGCATTTTCCCAAAATGAGGACGGGAAAAACAGCGACTGGCTGATGGAGGGAATTGCTGCATGGACAGCCAAAAGAAAAGAACTCCAGCCGGATATTAACGATTCCGCTGGAGCGATTACCGATAAAAAAGAAAAGTATGCACTCTGGAAAGCCCGCTATCCTTATGACTTGGGAGAGGACATTCAGAAACAGTCTGCCCTCATAGCGGATTTCCATAAAAATGCCGCCCCACTGATTTCCCAGAACCGCAAAAAGATTACAACTTTTTCGGAATTTTTCAAAAGCCTTTTGGCTCTTGATACGGAAGGCGTAATATTTCATACAGCGATTGGCGAAGTGACAGGCACACGAAGCGCCATATTTACCATCAATCTTGATTACATCATGAATGCCTCCGTTTCCGTCCAAAAGGCATATATGTGTTTTCGGGAGTGTTGGCAGGATATGAAGAAAATCGGGATAGCTGTTGCGGAAAATCCCATGCCGATTGATGGTGTGACGCATATAAGCATGAGTACGCCATGCCCACAGGTAATTGCACTTTTTGAGGAATATGAGAAACTGCATGGGGAAAAGGTTGCTCCGGTCTTTGATGAAGATGCTTATAAGATGGAGATTGAGGATGTCATGCGGATGTTTCGAGTGCCGATAGAAGAGTATGTATAATATCCCACTTTTTCCATAAACTGGGAATCCTTAAATTTTAATCTGCCAGTTTATGGAAAAAAGACTTATATATTAGAGCCTTGATCAAACTGCTGAATATTTCTTTGCAATTGTTTTTCCAATACCTTCGAGACCGGGATAAATAAATTTTTCGTTTATTCCTAACATATCTAACTGCTTTAATATTTCTGATTTTCCCTCCGAATCAATCTCCAAAGCATATAAAAAAGCTGGCGAATCCGATGTTATCACCTCGTTGTCATCCATATTCATATAATTATGTTCAGAAATCATTTCCGTCAAAGCACACTCCTTTGAGCCCCAAATCATAAACATACTGGATTGAAGCTTCATCCGTTCATCTTGGTATTTTGGCTTATATATCCATGGATACGGATAATCCTGCACATTATTTTTCTCCGGTTTTCCCAATAATAAAATCTCACGTTCAATTATATTGCTTACAATTGTTTGTGAATCTAATGCCAGCTTTATATAAGGGGTATCCCAAAAATTATTTTCATACCTCTTTTCATCTATTATCCAGACGGATGCAACTTCCTCAGATTTACTGCGGCATGCAAAATACAATGCCACTAACGGATTTTCCGTAAAATCCAATAGCCTAGTTGGAACTTTATAATGCTGTGCCATTTCTAGCCAAGCTTTCATGTCATTATCCATAATATTCTTTTCATATGCTCTGGCTTCTGAAATAAAATCTGACAAAATATTATATTCTAATTGAGAAAATTGTGTGGTAGAGCCATATTGAGTTTTTTTCGTCCTAAGAATATTCGGCTCTAATTTATATTTTTTATGATTTCCATGACCCCGAAACAAAAATTGGGGTTCAACAACATAATTGTTAATTCCACCCATTTCATATGTATACTTATTTTTCAACTTTTCTATGGCATTTATGTAGTCTTGAATATTGTTGATTGTCATATTAAAACATTCTCCTGTTCAATTGCAAAATTTTTAACGTCTATTTTTCCCCTCATATTTTACCATATGAAACCGTTTAGAACCACATATTGGACATGATTGCACCTTATTATGTACGGAATCATAATCAATGGAAAAACAATCTTCACAAAACATATAATCCCTCATTACAGCAACTTCACGCTTTTCATCTATATACATTTTCAAATGAGTTTTGTATGGGTTTATACCTAATAAAAAATCTGGCAAGAGTAATACGGATGACTTTAATTTTAAAAAATCATCCTCGATTTTCGTTTCCAAATACTCATAATCTTCATACATAAATAATACATATCTACGCTCTTTTTCATAATCCCATTTTTTATCTTTCACAGATAAAATCCAATACTGCAATATTTCTTCAAGAAATCTACATTTTTCTTCTTCCTCTAAATCAAACATATCAATAATTTTGCACAAAAAATTTATTTCCTCTTTCGCTAAATTAACATCATACAATACATCAAAAGAAAGAACCTGTGAAAGCATCGGCGTTTTTTCCCCATTCTTTTCCTTAACAATAATCGGAGCTATCGTTTCAGCTATTTTATCATTTTTATACCCAAAAATATATGCGCCATACTCGTTTTCCATATCCTTACTATTTAATTTCTTGCTAAAAGATGAAGCAAAATATGTTCTTGTTGGTGTAAAATCAATATTTTTTACCCAATCAACATTTAACCATTTTTTACTAACAAATAATTGAGGTAAAACCTTCTCCTCTCGCTTGTCATTTAATTTAACAATGTTTTTTAACCAAATTTCATGATTCTCCAAACTACTGCTGACAGTTTGTTCGGGTACATATTTACAAATATAATCATCATTATAACCATATCGGGATTTCAAAATATAGTTACTAACTGTCATCTTTATCAATCCTTTTACAGGATGGACATTGATTTTTTGCCCATTCTTTTTCAAGAGTCTAGCTTCTAAAATAAATATTTTAACAAGTTCATCTTTTGAAAATGCCCAAGCTTTATTTCTTTTTTTACAATTAAAATAACTCAAATCATTTATAATACTTAACAAGGGACTTATTATCTCATTAATATCGACACCCTGCTGTATTAGTTCATTTACACTGCTAATAATTTGATCCGCAAAACTTCTGGATTTTATATGAATATATTCATACCAAATAAGATAAAACATATTTAATGGAGATTGTAACATCTGATATGTTTCAATATAGTCGCTTTGCCTATTTAAAGCATTAGAAAATCCCTTCTGCATATAAACATTATCTTGAATCAAATCATATAGGAATAGTTTTACAGAATAGATATTCAAACCTGAAGCATATAAATACAAAACATTCATTAATGCAACTTCATATTCAGAAACTCGCCATATACCCAATATCGGTTTTTGACTTAAATCATAACCTGTTGCAAGTGATAAAATCACTTCTTTATTTTTATAATTTGGTTCTTCAATAAACCGCTGTATAGCGCCAAAAATATTTTCTAATGCACATTCCCTCTCACTTTCTGGCCACTTATCAGGTTTTTGAACTTTTTCTAAAATGCTATTTGCCATATTGTTTAATGAATGCATCATATGTCCCCCTTGTTTCTATTGTTTTAAACAAATACTTTCTATCTCACTTTATATCCCCTTGCTCTAATATTTGTTTAAGCAGACTAACTGAACTTTCCTCTTCCAAGTTATTTGTTCCCAATTCTCCCCGAAATGCTTTAGCAAAAATCGACTTTTTCATCAAGTCAATCGCATCAATAATCTTCTCTGTTTTTTCTTTCACTTGCTTTTTTTTATCATATAAATCATCTAAAATCGCTATAATTTCTTTTTGTTCTATAACGGAAGGAATCGTTATATCAATATCATTTAGAATTTTTAAATTAATATTTTTTTGTGCGGTCGCTGGCGCATTCGCTTCTATCTCTTTTTGCAATTCACTCATCATATAATAGATATATTTCGATTCCACATCTTTATAGGGAGTAAATCCAACCACACTATCCGGGAAGCAACAGTCATATGACAAAATTGCCACATCACCAATATTTGCTGCGATAGTAATACATAATGTTCCTTTGGGAAACATTCTGCTTTGTGCCAATCCAAATTCACTTAATGTCTGTTTATGTTTATCTACATATATATCTGCTTCAGCCACATCACCCGTTTGTATAAATGGATATGGTCCACCAAATAATTTTGGATCATTTCTTGGTCTATGTTTAGATCGTCCTCTTTCTAAACAGCCCAGATTACCAAGTTTATCCATCTTCCAGCCGCTTCTTGAAATACTGTTTTGTTTTCTCCATTCTTCAGTTAAATTTCCAGACAGAGCTTTATGAACAGCAATCGCAAAATCATCATCACAACAATCCCACACATACTGTACTTTCTCTTCCACTTCGTTCAATTTAGCAAACAAACTCTCAATCCGCTCCACGATACGCTGCTGTTCTTTTAATGGCGGCAATGGAACTGGCATTTTAGCCAAAACTTTTCCAGTAATCTGTGCAAATGTAGTTCCTGTAGCATTATCATATAAATATTGCTCAAATGCCTTAAAAAAGTATCGTAAATACTCTTTTTTGCAACATATTGCCCTTATTCCTGCTACTCCTCTCCCTAAACAATATTCCCCATCAGAATATATCGGTTTTCCTAATGTAGCCCTTATGCAAATTATTATGTCATCTTTTTGGGATAACTTGGTTGATACCTTAGTATATCTTGATGCAACCGGATATAACTCTCCCATATCAGATGCACCGCCAATTAATGGTGTATAATTTGCATCATCCGTTACATCCGTACCAGATGGGGACTGCCCCATTGCAATCTCACTTACATGATCCAACTGGGCCCAGCACCAATTCTCCGGCACCTTATACGGCTGCTCCTCCACTGGCACCAACGCCTGTTCCAGCTTTTCTTCTAACGTCAGCTCCTCTTTCTTCTTTCCTCTCGCCATGCTACACCTCTGCGCTTTCCAGAGACTTAAGCTCCTTTACCACACTCTTTAACAAATCCACCGCTTCCTCTAACTGGGCAATGCACTCCTCCCCGCTTTCAATCGGATCCGGCAAATCCTCATAATCCAGCACAGAATCATCCCGAATCAAACCTTTATCCAAGGTATTACCTAATTCCTCTCTGGTAAAAACATTCCATCTTTCATCCTCTATGGCATGGCGGTCTTCTGCAGTATATGCCGTTATAAAATCTTTGAAATGATCCTTTTTCAACGGATTTGTCTTACCAAAGGATGGCATATTCGTTCTAAGGTCATAAAACCATACTTCCTCTGTATTATTTTTCTCGGTCATTCCTCTTGTAAAGAACAGTACATTTGTCTTTACTCCCTGTGCATAAAAAATACCTGTCGGCAGACGAAGTATTGTGTGAAGATTACACTTATTCATAAGGTCTGCCCGAATCCTCTCGCCCTCACCATCGGCAAATAAAACATTGTCAGGCAGCACAACTGCTGCCCTTGCCTTACCGTCTGCTTTTAAGGAACGATAAATATGTTGCAAGAAATTAAGCTGCTTATTGCTTGTCTGATAAGTAAAATCATCACGATTGGCACGCTCACCGCCTTTCTTAGTCCCAAATGGCGGATTAGTAAGCACAACATCAAATCCATGCATTACTTTGCCCTGATTGGATAATGTATCGCATAAATAAATTTTTCCTTCTATGTCGTGAAGCATCGCATTCATCAATGCCAGTCTATGCGTTTCATGTACCAGTTCTGCCCCTGTAAATGCTTCTTTCTGCTCAAATGCTGCTTCTTCCTCCGTTAAATCCATCCAGTCATTGGTATGCTCCTTTACATAACGGTCAGCCGCAATCATAAAGCCAAAAGTGCCGCATGCCGGATCGTTGCATCTCTCCCCCGGCTGTGGTGCAATCAGCTCTGTCATAACATCTATGAGTACCCTCGGTGTAAAATACTGCCCTGCCCCAGACTTCTTTTCATTTGCATTTTTCTCCAACAATCCTTCATACAGATTCCCCAACCCTTCTTCTTTTGCCGAATACCAGTCCAGTTCATCAATATTCGTAATGATTTTCTTTAAATTTGCCGGTTCCTCAATATTGCTTCTTGCTCCCTGATAAATCTCCTGCACACGTCCGCTACAGTTTTCCCCAAGCTCCCGAAGCAGTTCTTCATAAAACCTTTTAAGTTCCATGCCCTCCTTTGTCTTTAATGCATCCCAGCGGTAATCTTCCGGGATATTCTTTTCCGTTCCTGTCTCCTTTGCCATTTTCAAAAACAAAATATAAGTCAGCTCCGTCACATACTGATGATAGGTAATTCCATCATCACGAAGCACATTGCAAAGATTCCATAACTTTGATACAATTTCTGCGTTTGTCATAATCGTTTTCCTTCCCTATGCGGTATACATATGGCTGTTAATTTCATCAATAATTTCATCCAGTTTATTTCCAAATGCTTTATCAACCGCTGCATATCCGCCTTTAATTTTAAACTGAGGTGCTTCAAAAGATTCCTTATTCAGTACAACTTCTTTTAACAAATAGGCTTCTATACGCTCCAGCCAGTTAAGCTGTACCTTGCTTAATTCCGGATGCGCTTCCTTTGTCTTCATAATCGCAGAATGAATCCGTTCCTCCTTGCTGACTAAGACATCGCCAATGCTTTTCTGACGGATAAAACTAATAATATCTGCGGCAATATCCTCATTCGTCATCTGCTTCCACGCTGTCTGAAGCATAGTCTCGCTAAAATAATTCCGGTCAAGAATCAATTTCAGTTCTCTTAATGATTGTCTGGTCAATTCTTTCGGTCTGGTCGCTACGATATTCAGTGCTGCAATCTCATTGATATTGCTGTCAATAAAAGCATGGAACTCCCTCAGATAATCTTCGGGCCTTGTGGCATCACCATAACCTCTTTCATGGCTGGTTATCTCATCCTCTGCATCACTAATAAACTTCGGTCTTTCCTGATACATCCCACGTACATAAGCAAATGCATCTCGACTCTTTTTTACCATTTCTACTGCCTGATCTGTCGGCATATTACGAAGTGCATCTACGAAGCTTTCCGGAGATTCCCCGCCTGACAAAGATTGGAACTGCTCCCTATATTCTTCTGTCATTTTACTTTTGTTTCGTAATATTTTGGCAATAATGATATCGATCTGATTTTCTCTGGCTCTGTCACTTTCGAGATTGTCTATTCCGTCAATTAAGTCCTCAAAGCTTTCCCTCGGATTAACGACCACCGGTTTCATCGTAGACACCGGATCTAATGCATGATACACCCCTACTGCATCGTAAATCTCAAAATGTGTCTTTCCAATCTCCGGGCATAGTCTGGTGGCACGTCCAAGCATCTGTTCGAAAAGAATACGAGAACGGATTCTTCGCAGGAATACCAGATTGACTATTTCTTCCACGTCAATGCCTGTGGTCAGTAAATCAACGGTTACAACAATATTGGGAAATGTTTCATTCTTAAAACGCCGGATTGCCTCTTTAATTTTTACCGGATTGCCATTTTCTATGGAACCGGTAATCTTTATAACGGCCTCTTCACTGATTCCCTGCTCGGAATAATAATCCTTCAAAATCTTCGTAATCATATCCGCATGGGCATCATCTACTGCAAAAATAAGGGTTTTTCCCTGTTCGTTTGGATCAATGTCCTTGGCAATCTCAGCTAGAACGGTTTCATTAAACCCTTTTGTAACAACCTTCCTGTTAAAATCCTCTATCTCAAACTTCAAATCGTCTTCCAGCTCATCACTATTAGTAACCGTATTGGTCACAGGATCATAGATGGGAGCAGTGCTTCCTGCTTCAAAGACAATCCCCTCCTCACTCAGCTTCGTCCGAATAATATGCGGTGCATCATGGTCTACCAGATAACCGTCCACTACGGCGGTCCGATAATTATAAGAATATACCGGCTTTCCAAAGATTTGTGTGGTGTGAAGGGCAGGGGTAGCGGTAAGGGCAATCTTAACCGCATCAAAATAATCAATAACCGCCCGGTACTTGCTGCGAAAATCATCCTGATTACGATAAAGCACTTCGTCTTCGCCCATTTCCTTATCCAGAATATATCCTCGGTGTGCTTCATCCACGATAATACAATCGTAGTCCGACACTCCTATGCTAACATCTGTTTCATTGTAAAGGATGCGTTTTACCAGACTCTGAACCGTAGCAATATGTACACGAGTATCTTTTTCAAATTCTTTTTCACCAAGGTCTTTTATATCATATAATTGATTCAGTGTCTTTAAATCTTCCAGTTTTACCTCTTTGAAGGTATCCATTGTCTGGTCGCCAAGTGCTGTCCTGTCAACCAGATATAAGATTCTTTTAAACCGCTTCGCAGACAAAAAGCGGTATATCATACCAAGAACCGTTCTTGTTTTTCCGGTTCCCGTTGCCATAGCAAGCAGCACCGTATTTTTGTGTTCCGCAATGGCTTTCTCGGCTGCCTTGACTGCTTCAATCTGATAGTAACGCAGCCCCAATCCGTTGGAATCTTCTAATAACTCATACCCTGTAGCTGCAAGTTTTCTATCTGCCTCTGCAATGTCCCTTTCCAAATCCTGTTCTATTCCCTCCGGGCTTGGCCATCCTGCCAGGGCCTTTGATGTATTAAACTGCTGTCTGGTATCTAAAAACCAAATGCCGGACATTTCTTCATACTGTTTGATATAATCCCTGCCATTCGTAGCAAATAGGAACGGCACCTTATACTCGCCATATTGTTTCATTACATATTTTTCATGCTCTGCCTTAATCCTTCTTGCATACTCTTTGCATTGACCATCCAATACGGAAGAAACATTCGTATGTTTTTTCTTCGCCTCGATAATCCCAACCATTTTTTCGCCAATAAAAAGTGCATAATCCGCATAGCCGCCATTCCCTGTCTTGGAATCGGTCGGCCACTCTGCAATTGCAAGATTCCTGCCTTTGGTTGGCCGAAAACCTTTGGAGTAACGGATTGCACCTGTATCCGCATCCCATCCAACTTTGCGGAGCTGCTCATCAATCAATTCTCTCGTCTGTGCCTCGGAAAGTTTTACATTCATCGCTTTTTTGTAGGCAATTGCCCTTCTTGCATTATCCGATTTTCCATCCTTTTGAATCCGCTGCAATTCAACAAGCAGGGTTTTGTTACGTTCCTCCAGCTCCCTGTTTTCCTTTTCCAACTCGTCCAGACTAATGATAATATCCACCGGCGGGACATAGCCCACAGGTTTGTAACTATAATCTCCATAGGTCTGCATATACCATACACAGAGTTCATACAGCAGCGGCAGATTATTTAATGCCTTTTCGCCCTCATCCGCTCCGTTATGAGCTGCATTATTGCGGTCTTTCCGCAAAATATATAATGTATTATTAATCTCATGTGGCAATAAATCATTCCTCTTTAACAGGCGAATACGATTAGCATGGGTATTGTCATAATCCGGCTCTTTGATTCCGTCATAAGCAAGCATGTACTTTACCATAACTTCTGCCAACATCCCCTGCTTAATGACAGATGTGTTTGGATCTGAATAAACGTATTTCTCAGACAGTTCACCCAACCTTGCTAAATCGCTCCATCTATCCTCAAGAAAAGTAAAGTTGCCCATTCTCATGCCTCCTTCGTATATTTATTGCATCCGGCTTTGGATTGTTATCTTGCTCTATATATCATCATACAAATTGTTTGTTTCTGTATGAACATTGTACCATTTATAACCATGATGTGACAACCAAAAACTGCAAGCATTTTGCAAGCACAACAAACGGGAAGCCTCATAAATACTAGCTTCCCGCTGTTTTTCGCTCACTCGAACTCTATCGTCCCCGGCGGCTTACTCGTCAAATCATACATTACCCTATTAACCCCCTTTACCTCATTAATTATCCTGCTCATCACTTTCTGCAACACCTGATATGGTATTTCCGCTGCCTCTGCTGTCATAAAATCCACTGTATTAACTGCCCTAAGTGCCACTGCATAATCATAGGTTCTTTCATCGCCCATTACCCCAACAGAACGCATATTTGTAAGAGCCGCAAAATACTGTCCTATTGACTGAGATAGACCTGCCTTTTCAATTTCCTCACGATAAATTGCGTCGGCATCTTGCACGATTTTAACCTTTTCAGCAGTTACTTCACCTATGATACGGATACCAAGGCCTGGGCCTGGAAACGGCTGTCGGTTTACAAGTTTTTCAGGAATACCAAGTTCCACACCTGCCTTTCGCACCTCATCTTTAAACAAATCACGGAGGGGTTCAATAATTTCTTGAAAATCTACATAATCAGGTAACCCACCCACATTATGATGGGATTTTATTACTGTAGATTCGCCACCGAGTCCACTTTCCACAACATCGGGATAGATTGTTCCCTGTACTAAAAAATCAACTTTGCCAATTTTTTGTGCCTCTTCTTCAAAGACACGGATAAACTCTTCTCCTATAATTTTTCTTTTCTTTTCCGGTTCTGTTACTCCTGCCAGCTTATTGTAGAAGCGTTCCTGCGCATTAACACACACAAAGCTCAATTCGTAAGGACCATTTGGCCCAAAAACTTCTTCCACTTCGTCCCCTTCGTTTTTGCGCAAAAGACCATGGTCTACAAATACACAAATAAGCTGATTTCCAATTGCCTTTGCCAGCATCACAGCAGCCACAGAAGAATCCACACCACCAGACAGCGCACACAGAACCTTCCCCGTTCCAACCTTTTCACGAATCTCACGAATGGAATTTTCTACAAAAGAATCCATTTTCCATGTTCCTGCACAATCACAAATACCTCGTACAAAGTTATACAACATTTTTGTTCCCTCTGGAGTATGTAAAACCTCTGGATGAAACTGAATTGCATATAAATTCTTTTCTTTATTTTCTGCCGCTGCCACAGGGCAATCTGCTGTGTGCGCCGTTATTTCAAAGCCATCCGCCACTTTTGAAATATAATCAAAATGGCTCATCCAGCAAATTGTCTTTTCAGACACATTTCTAAAAATAGAAGAAGGCTTATCCACCAAAACTTCTGTTTTTCCATATTCCCGAACAGATGCTCTCGCCACTTCACCTCCAAGAACATGCATCATAAGCTCTGCTCCATAGCAAAGTCCCAATACTGGAACACCGATTTCAAAAAGCTCCCTTGAATAAGTCGGTGCTCCCTCTTCATAACAGCTATTTGGCCCACCGGTAAGAATTATCCCTTTAGGATTCATAGCCTTAATTTTTTCAATCTCGGTGCGGTATGAATAGATTTCACAATAAACATTACACTCCCGTACACGCCTTGCCACTAATTGATTATATTGACCTCCAAAATCAATTACAATCACTTTTTCCTGATTCATTTTTCTTCTGCCCTCGTTCCTACGCTGCGATATATTAAGCATGTTTTGATTTGTGACGCAGCGCTGCCGCAAATCAAAACTTAAATTAACCATTTCTTGCTACTATACGCACTTACTGCCACTATTCACAATTCCTTACAAACAAGCCTAATAGCTCTATTTGTATTTTTTTGCTATGAATAGTAACACTATTCCATTCATTATAAAATAGCCTAAACCGAAAGGCAAGTATTATTTCTGGCTTTAATGGAATAAACGTTACTATTCATAGCTGATTTCAGAAAATAGCCAAACTCGTTGTGCTTGCACATAAGAGGTTGATTATTTTCTGAAATCAGCGTGTAGGCTTTTCTTTCCACAAACCATCTTGATATTATCTGTTATAAAATGTTTCCTTATTGTTGTAATAGATGCTGCAGTTTTTGTTTCCTTCAAACAGAATCTGTCTTTTTCCATGAACTTCTCCAGTATCTATTCCTATTTAGTGTCTGCTGATTAAGCAGATATTTGCAAGTTCCAATTTTTGTATTCTG
>CANSYK010000083.1 GCA_947651225.1 uncultured bacterium
TGGAGATTTCTGAAACCTTATAAAATAAAGGTTTCGAGTTTCCGAGAGGACACTGCTTTCTATATCCTTTCTGCCATGCTATAATTCTTATACAGGCTTCTGCCAAAGCCGAGTATATTGGAAAGGAGCAAATCACATGAGTAAAACCGAAATTTTATCTAAACTCCAGCAAGATGCAGACGCCAATGGAGTTGTGCAATTTGATTTTTCCAGTGACTTATCTGTCAAAAAAGTTGAGCTGAATATTTTAAAGGAATTAGAATATGAAGGCTACATAACAAAGTTAACAAATTCGCTTGGTTATGCGATTTACAGCGTGCATTAAGCAAACCTTGATTATTATTACTACTTCCTGGATTCTCCGAATGAATCCAGGATAAGCACCCTTTATTTTTACGTTTTGCTTTATTCCGTTAATGCGAAATGAAGCACTGTGTATTCCCTTCCAATAACTATCACGGAATGATACTAAAACTTCCTTGCCGTTAATTTCTGCAATTATATATTTTATGCCAAAATCTGTACCCAAAAATTTCACGCCTACACCCCCTGTGCTTCTATACTTCCTGTAGTTCTTTCTTCTTTCCACTGTCAGCAATTTCTTTATCCCTTAATGCTGAAAGATAAACAACCGCTATTGTTTAGTTTTCTTCTGGCAATGCTGATTATTAGGTTGATTACATCACTATCTACTCTACCAATAGTGTCTTTTAGGAAACTTTTTTGGTAAAAAAAATTTCTATTATTTCATCATCTTTAAGTCCTAAAAATGTAATAGTCTTTTGAATTTCCTCACGTGTGAACTCTGTTTGTTGATGCATTTTTCTATATAATGCTGTTCTGCTGATTCCTAATGCTGCCTCGTACATGCCAATCGTTTTCTTCCTAGCATATAGGTAATATTTCAATTTTGCTATATCCATTTGCCTCACCTCCTCTGTATGTTTCTTTTAGGAAACAATGATATAATACCATTATTTTCCTGTACTGTCAATGATATTTGGAAACATTTATTAAAAAATATATAATTATGTTGCGTAAAAGAAACAGCCATGTTATATTATTTACATAGAAACGAGGTGAACACTTGAAAACAAACGAGTTAATTAGAAAAAGGCGCGAGGATTTACACTTAACACTTGAGCAAATAGGAAATTATGTAGGAGTAGGTAAAAGCACAGTCAAAAAATGGGAAAGTGGATTTATTTCTAATCTTCGGCGTGATAAGCTTGCTAAGCTTGCAGAAATATTGCAAATTTCTCCACTTGAATTAATTTATGATGAAATACCATATAATGACCGCTTGGAATTATCTTTAACGGAGCAGCAACTTATTATTAACTATAGAAAAGCTGATAATTTAGATAAAGAAATGGTTCATAGAATTTTACATATTGAAGAAAAAGAAAACACCATAACCACCACAGCGTAACACATTATAAATGTGACAATGCCATTTTTATTGATTTTCGTTCTGATACTTAAATTCATTTTATCTGAAAATAAAGCGATACAGCTCACTAAAATATTGTAATACTTAATAAATATACACAATAGGGAGGATTATTATTATGGAATTCACAGAAGAAATTAAACAATTTGCGAAACGTGTAGTTAAAATGAGTAGTTCGGTTAGTAATGAGGAATCTACAAAAATGTCTATGATTGTTCCTTTTTTTCAGCTTCTTGGATATGATGTCTTCAATCCTGCTGAATTTTACCCAGAATATACAACAGATGTTGGAATAAAAAAGGGTGAAAAAGTTGACTATGCTATTCTTTCCAATGAAACCCCTGAAATACTTATTGAATGCAAATGGTGTGGAGAAGAACTTACAAAACATGATTCTCAACTTTTTCGATATTTTGGAACTTCCCCAGCAAAATTCGCTATTTTGACTAATGGTCTATGTTATAAATTTTATACTGATTTAGAAGAGGCGAATAAAATGGATCTTACGCCATTTCTTGAAATAGACATGTGTAATGTAAAAGATGCTGCAATAAACGCACTTAAAAAATTCTGTAAAGACACGTTTGATAAAGATTCCATTTTTAGTGTAGCTTCAGAACTTAAATATTCCGCCTTAATCAAAGAATGGTTTAAAAAGCAATTTGAGGAAGTTAGTGACGATTTTACCAAAATTATACTCTCTGAAATATATGATGGCTTAAAAACCCAGAAAATAATAGATAAATTTAAGCCTATTATACAAAAATCTTTCAATGGTTATATTAATGATATTGTAAATCAAAAAATTTCTTCTGCTCTTGTACCAGAAGAAGTCATTGCAGAAACTTCAGAAGATTCACTTACAGAAGAACCACAGAGTAAAATTATTACTACAGATGAAGAACTGCAAGCATTTAATATAGTTCGTGCAATTTTGTCAGAATCAATCAGTCCCGATAAAATATGTTATCGGGACACAGAAAGCTACTTTGGCATATTATACAATGATAATAACCGTAAACCTATATGCCGCTTAAATCTTGACACAAAAAAGAAGCAGCTTCTAATACCTGATGAAAAAAAGATTTTTAGCCGTTACTATATTGACAGTATCATTGACATTTATAAATACAAAGACAAATTGCTTGAATCTGCTAAAAGATATGAATAATATTATATATGAAAAAGCTAAATAATATTACATAACTAAGAGCAGAAAGGATTGGATATAGAAAACCGTGGCCAAATTTACAAATAGAAGATTTCTATGGATGCAGTAAAAGAAAGATTAATCAGGGCTATTACCTTTATGAGCCTGGAAGATGCCACTTCCTTATAGGAATATGTTGTTGACACTCATACGTTTGCATTTCTTTAGATTCTACAGATGGAGTTGAACCCATAGAGGAAGAACTGGAATTTTTAGAAGCATACGAAACGGGAACAATCCCTCACGAAGCAATAGAAAAACTAGAACTGAAAGGTGGTGCTTTATGTCAACATTAGAAAAAGCAATTAATTTGATGAATGAAATGCCTGAACAGAAAATTGAAACTATATATGCCTTTATTCAATTTATCAACTCCCAAGCAAGCAATACAGTCTCTCCCTCTGCTCCAGAAAAAAAAGAAACAAAAAAATCAATACTTGGCATTGCACATGAATATGCGAACCCAGAATTGATTGAACAGGAAGAAGGTGCTTTTGAACGTGCAATGGCAGAAAAACATGCGATTAATAGATACTAATGTAATACTGCGCTGTATTTTGAATGATGTTCCAGAAATGTCTCAATGCGCAGAAAAAATTATTGAAAGTGGAGCTTATACAAAACCAGAAATAATTGCAGAAGTTGTATATGTTTTAAAAAGTGTTTACTCTACACCAAAAGAGAAAATAAAATCTATATTACATGATGTGTCCGAAATTGTCCAAATTGAAAATTCTGAAAGCGTATTGTATGCCATTGACTTATATGCTGACACTTCATTAGATTTTGTAGATTGCCTTCTGGTTGCCTATCATGTTCTAAATGCTGAAAATGTATTCACTTTTGATAAAAAACTAAATAAACATTTATCCCCATAAAGTTCAGAACTAATTTCAACCCCCAACTGCTTTGCAGCCAGGGGTTTCATTTTAACTCAAGTTTTTGGATGATTTGGTACCAGTAAAACTTGAAAATAACCATACAAGCATCATTGTACCATTTTCATCCTTAATATACAACAAAGAAAGGATGATTTTTATGAATGGAGGAACAAGAAAACGTGGTTCCACATGGTCGTATTATTTTGACCTTGGAAAGGTTGATGGAAAAAGGAAGAAAAAAGAAAAAGGCGGCTTCAGGACTAAGAAAGAAGCAGAACAGGCTCTTGCTGCTGCCCTGAATGAGTACCACAATGCCGGAATGGTTTTTGAGCCTTCCGAGGTAACTGTGTCAGATTACCTTGACCAGTGGTATGAATTATCCTGTAAACCGAACCTGAAATATAATACACAGGTCGGGTACCTGCGGATTATCGAAGGGCATTTGAAGCCTAAATTCGGGCTGTATAAACTGAAAGCGATTAATCCGGCCATATTGCAGGAATATGCAAACAGCCTCAAGCTGAATGGCTATTCCAAAAGCCACATTGTTGGCATACTGACTGTATTCCAGTCTGCTTTAGACTATGCCATCGAACCATTACACTATATCAGCCAGAACCCAATGAAAGCGGTCAGGTTTCCAAAGGTCGAGCGCAAGCCACGGGAACGGATTATTCTGACAATGGAAGAATGGCAGCGTATTATAGAACGTTTTAAAGACACACGCTACTACATCCCCCTGATGGTTGGTTTCTATACGGGGCTTAGGATTTCAGAAGCGTTTGCCCTGACCTGGGATGATATTGATTTTGAAAGGAAAACCCTCACTGTCAATAAACAGATTGTAAAACGCAACTTTGGGGCTGACGTCAGGAAAGTTGTAGAGCAAAAAGGCAAACGGGAGCAACGTTCTTCCTGGTACTTTACCACCCCTAAAACCCCATCTTCCTTAAGAACGGTTCCGTTTGGCGATACCTTGTATAAAGCTTTAAAATCCGAATACGCCCTGCAGATGCAGAATGAAATAAAATATGGGGAATTTTATACCATCCATGTGCAGAAAAAAGAAGTGGATGAAAAGGGCAATGATATAATCCGTATTGTGCCGGTACAGAAATGCGTTGAAAGCCAGCTTAAACGTGCCAGGCTTATATGTATCGCTGAAAACGGGCAGTATACCTCAACGGACTCTTTCAAGTACTGCTCCAGAATTATTCACAATGAACTGAAGCTTGCATTTGATTATCATTCCTTAAGGCACACCCATGCAACCATGCTGATTGAAGCCGGGGCAAATGTAAAGAATGTCCAGGTAAGGCTAGGGCACACTAATATCCAGACCACATTACAGACTTATGTGCATGACACTGAAAAGATGGGCGAACAGTCAGTTGAACTTTTTGAACAGATAACTGCTGCCAAATCCTGCTAAACTATCCCAAACAATATAAAATGGCACTGAACCGCATTAAGTTCAAAGCGTTCAGCACCATTTCTTGAGTCAAGGCAGATTTTGAAAATATGGGTGGCAAATCGGTGGCAAAACCACCTTTTTAACACTGTTATGCGCCAAAAAATCCTTATTTTATGCGGACAAGGCAACAAATTGTTTCCACATGCGCCGTCCCCGGAAACATATCCACATTACTCACCCTTTTCAACTCATACCCCCGTTCCTGAAACACCTCCAAATCCCTCGCCAAGCTTGTTGGTTTACAAGACACATACACAACATTTTCCACGCCATAATCTATAATTTTCCGAAGAGCCTTCGGATGAATTCCATCACGTGGAGGATCCAACACAATAAAATCCGGCTTTTCTGAGATTTCATCTATCACCTTAAGGACATCTCCAACAATGAATTCACAATTATGCAATCCATTTATCCTGGCATTTTCCCTTGCCGCTTCAACCGCTTCTGCAACAATTTCCACCCCAATTACCTTCTTTGCAACTGGCGCAATCATCTGAGAAATCGTACCCGTACCACAATACAAATCAAAGACTACTTTATCTTTCAAAGCGTCAGTTTCTTTTGCATTTTCCAGAATATATTCCCGTGTTCTCTGGTATAAAACCTCTGCTCCTCTGGAATTTGTCTGGAAAAAAGAAAAAGGGGAAATTTTAAACTGCAGTCCAAGAATTTCCTCTATAATAAAATCCTTTCCAAATAGAATTTCTGTTTTATCACTCTGCACAACATCTCCCAGGCTGTCATTTGTAATCAGCAAAAAGCCACGCAAAGTTCCTTCTAAAGAAAGATTTTTTAACCGTTCTGTCAACGGTGTCCAGTCAAGTAGCTGCTGCGAAGAAACAACAAGGCAAACAAGAAGTTCTCCAGAAGATGACGCACGACGCACCAACAGATGACGCAGAACTCCCAGATGTGTATTTTTTTTATAATATGGTATCTTTTCTTCCCTGCAATAATCTCGAACACAGGAAAGAACTGTTGTAAAATCTTTATGGACAATTTTACAGCAGTCTGCATCAATAATATCATGGAAGCTTCCCTTTTTATGAAGCCCTAAAGTTAAAGGCCCATCCTTTCTCTCATCACCAAAAGAAAATTCCATTTTATTGCGGTATTCTTCAATTTCCGGAGAAGGCAAAATTCCATCATAAATATATGTTTCATTTTCCCGAAGCGGCTGATACACTTCATCAATCAATTTTAACACCTGATTTTTTTTCAGTTTAAGCTGTTCTTCATAAGGAAGCGTCTGGTAATTACATCCACCACACAATCCAAATTTCGGGCATATTGGTTCTTTGGTTTCCAGTGGGGATTTTTCCAGCACCTCCCTGATGCGCCCCTGGCATTTATCTTTCCGAACCTTATTTATAGTAAAAGATACCTTCTGCCCTGCAATACCGCCCTTTACAAGAGTCCGAACTTCCTTCACTTCCCCCTCTGCATCTATTTCTTTGGTAACAATAAAAGCCTTGTTCGGAAAATCCACTGACTCAATAACCCCTTCATAAATCTGTCCTTTTTTCATATTTTCCCCTGTCCTTATAACCTCCACAAATTGACTGCCTGCTTCTCTGATTAGAGCGTTTTTAAAAAGCAACTTGCAAACACACTCTAACGTTTTGCAATATTTCCAAGCACTGAAAGCTTACTTGCAATTTCCTTTAAACTTGCGAGTGCATTGCCCACTCCTGGGGAATTAATATTTCCCTCAACATCGACAAAAAAGCGATATTCCCAGTTACGGTTTTCTATCGGACGCGACTCAATTTTTGTCAGGCTCAGATCATTATAATAAAAATTGGCTAACATATTGTACAAAGCTCCTACCTGATGTTTCACTTCAAAGCAAAGGCTCAGTTTATTAGCATCAGACAAAAAGATTCTCTGATTAGAAATAATAATAAATCTTGTGTAATTTTTGCTCTCATAATTAATAGACGGTTGAATTACTTCCAGTCCAAATGCATCGGCCGCTCGTTTACTGGCAATTGCTGCCTTCGTTCTATCCTGATCCTGTGCTACTTTTTTTGCTGCGCCCGCAGTACTGGAATAACTCTTTGTCATCATTTCTGGATGGTTCTCTAAAAATCTGGCACACTGCATTAGTCCCTGTGGATGAGAATATACCATTTTAACCTCTTCCAAACTTGCTCCTGGAAGCCCCAGCAAATTCTGATCTACCTTAATAATATGCTCCGCCACAATTGTTACATCATAATCAAGTAACAAATCATAAATATCTGTAATTCCTCCCGTAGATGTATTTTCAATTGGCAAAACACCATATTTCGCCTCCCCTTCCGCTACCGTTTCCATCACCTCTCGGAAAGTCTCTTTATTAAATGCAGTAATGTTTTTTCCAAAAACTTCTTCCATTGCCTGTTCTGTAAATGCCCCATGTTCTCCAAAGCAGACAATTCTGGTATCTTCATCCACATCCAACGTCTCTACTTCCCGAAATGGAATTTCATTCACAGCAGGTCCCAGAATCTGATACTGATATTTTCTGCTAATGGACATAATCTGGCGAAACAAATCTTCTATACCTGTTCTATTAAATTCATCTTTTGCCAGAGCACAAAGTGTAGCAATCTTTTCCTCTTCTCTTTTGGGATCAAAGACCTTTTTCCCTGTACTCCTTTTAAATGCTGCCACATCTGTTGCAATGCCCATTCTTTCCTGAAAAAGCCGGACAATCTCTTTATCAATTTCATCAATCTTGGCTCTGCTCTCTGCCAAATCCACAACCATATCCATACTCCTTTATGTATCTGCAATCTCTACCATTACCTTTTATCTTTTTCAAACATACTCTGTCTGATAATACATTCTGCCAGAATTTTATTAACATCACTCTCACATATGTGACAAGCCAAATCAATGCTAACCTTACATCAATTCTTTTACAGTTTATCATATTCTAAGATAAGCCGCAACAAATGTCTATAGTTCCCTTTCCGTCATTTCCCATTTATTGTTTCTAATATATTTACGATAATTTTTCACTTCCTTCTGCGGAGCCTTTGCATATAACGAAGAAGAACTAAAGAATACAAATCCATCACAGCCCTTATTTTTTAACTTTTTTATCTGGGTGACAATATTATTACTTTTCCGTTTCCAGCCAAGGTCAGACGAATCACGATTTCCCCCACGATACAATCCAAGCCCAATATACATTGGTGTATCATTTTTGTTTAGTTCAACCCACTGATTGAGACGATCCGTAAAAAGTGTTGTAACTTTTCCCTTCAGCTTATACTGGTCACTCCAATAAATCTGTGGAATAACATAATCCATATACCCTTTCTTACTAAGCCATGTTTTTAAATCACAACCAATACTTTTTGCATAGTCGACAGCTCCCGCCGGGCTAATACCAAATAGCAAATCTTCGTCATACTCTTTAACCGTACTGTATACCTTTTTTACCATCTTATTGATGACTTTCTTTCTTTTGGAAACAGATACATTATAAAGCTGTGCCCCTTTCGTCCGTGACGGATAAAAATAATCATCAAAATGGATACCATCTACATCATAATTCTGAATAATTTCTTTCACAATTCTCACAATCCGATTGGTAGAAGATGCCTTACCTGGATTATAAATCTTTTTCATTGTCTTGCGGTATGGATTAATCCAGGCATGAAATGTCATGTTATACTTATGTGCCTTTTCTGACAAAATCTCTAATGCATCATATTTTGGTTTTGACTTAAACATATAAGTACTCCACGACAAATATTCACTTGGATAAATAGCATCGTTACATGGAACTACATGAAAATAAACCGTATTGATACCATCTTTTTTTAATTTCTTAAAATAGGCATCTGCATTGGCCGTAAATTTTTTCTCCGTTTTATTGTATAATCCGGCGGCTTTGTAGTCTAAAAAAGAAATCCAGACTCCTTGTATTCCTTCCAATACAGAATCCGTCGTCGTTTCTGCTTTCGCTGCAGATGGCGCAGCAACATATTGTCCATTTCCACTCCATACTATGTTTCCAATAAGTACTGCCATTAAAAGCAAAATTGCAGTAAATTTTCTAATCCCTTTTTTCTGTGCCATATTAAGCCAATCCCTTTCTATCTGTATCTTAGATCGTGTAAATAGTTACTATTCAAATAGAATAACTTATTCATTTCATTTATTTACGGTTCCTTAATCGGCATACGCTCTATTTCACCGTCTGTTTCTTCTCCCAAACCTTTTCCAAAACAATAGAAAAATGCCCTAAGAAATAATACCACGCCTATATTTCATAAGCAATATCCGCTTTACCGATTCGTCTATTCTTTTTTTCGATATTTCTTTATTCTTAACAGCCTTTACTAATGCATTGTAAGTTTTTTTATACTCACTTACGCACAATAAATCATTTCCTGCCTTTACCGCACGCACAGCACTTTTTTCAATACTTCCCGTATGTTTCAAAACTCCGTTCATCGTTAAAGAATCTGTTACAATGACGCCATCAAATCCCATATCCTTGCGCAGATATGATATGACTTTTGGAGAAATAGACGCCGGATTTTTAGCATCAAAACAATGTACGATGTTATGGCTTACCATAATCATATCACAGCCTGCCTCAATTCCTGCCTTAAATGGTTTTAAATCCCTATCCTGAAAAGTCTTTTTGCTCCGGCGGTCATGAATTAGCAATGTATGGGTATCGCCATTATTTCCATATCCCGGAAAATGTTTTAAAGTGCTTACCAGGTTTTTCTCTCCCATAGTCTTTACAACTTTTTTAATAAAAGTTGAAGTTGATTTCGCACTTGTAGAAAAACTTCTTTTGTAAATAAAATCACTACTCTTATATGGGACATCTGCCACAGGAGCCAGATTCGTATTAATCCCAAGATTCTTTAAAAACTTTGCCTTCGACTTTGTATCTTTTATGATACCCTTCCATTTTCCCGCAGCATACACACTGCGTGGGGAGGCATATGGTTTAGTACGGAACTGTTTATATTTAGAAGCTCTTACAACCGTTCCACCCTCTTCGTCAACTGCAATTAACATCGGAACTTTTGACGCCTTTTGTATGCTTTTTATCCTGCTTCTCATAGAAGCTGGCGTTGCCTTTGCAAAATCAGTTGCAAAAAATATGTAACCACCAAATTGATGACTTTTTTGAACAGTTACCACATGATCCGGCGCCGAAACCAAAATCATCTGTGCAACTTTTTCCTTCCATGTCATTTTATTCATTAATTTTTCAACTTTTTTCATCGGTTCTTCCTGTAATTCTTTCAGACTTTTTGTCTTTGCGGAACAAGCAAAGGTAATTCCAGAAATAAAAACAGCGGTACAAAGTAACATCCCAAAAACAGATTTCACTATTTGTTTCATGTGCAAGCACTCCTTTCAAAAGCCTTCTATCTCGCTAACATAAGGATCTGTAAATAATTATAGTAAACGCATAAAATACATGCGTTTACTATAATAACAGAATTATATTAAAATGGCAATTCTCAAAATGACCACTTTCGTAAAACAAAATCTTATGATAAGATATAAGAAAAATGTCATATCCTAAACACGGAACGGAGGAGAACTATGTTTCAATTTACAGATGATTACCAAATCGGGATTCCGCACCTGGATCAAGAACACGCCTATCTTGTTCAGTTAATTAATGAATCCTTGTACTTACTGGATCATGATGAAACCGACATACAGGAGCTGACAAAAGATCTGATTGGACAATTAAAAAATTATGCTGCCACTCATTTTGCGCACGAAGAAGAATATATGACGCAAATCGGTGACCCAGAACTGCCAAGACAGCAAAAAGAGCATGCTGCCTTCCTAAATAAAATCACAGAATTTACAGTTGACGACAGCCTGAAAGTCCGGGATACCGAAGAACTTCTGCAATATCTGGTACACTGGCTTTTCAACCACATTTTGGCTAGCGATATGATGATTGGAAAGATAAAATCTTCCAAAAGGAAAGAGCCTTTTGCCTTTATAGAAGAATACAAAACAGGAATTGACATCATTGATCAAGAACATGAAACACTTTTCTCCATAATTCGTGAAGTAAGTGATCTGATCCATACAGAACTTCTCCATGATAAATTTGATAAAATCATGGAGATACTGAATAAGCTAAAAACATATACAGAAAAACATTTCCTGCATGAAGAAGAATACATGGCAAAAATCAACTACCCAAAACTTGAGTCACAAAAAGCCGCACATACTGCTTTTATTGAAAAGCTGGCAGACAACAATATCTGGGATTTAGATGCCATTGATGAAAACCAACAGCAGTATCTGGAGGAATTGATTGACTACCTGCTGAAATGGCTTTCTAACCACATCCTGAAAGCAGATCGTCAAATTGGTGAATGGGTACATCTTAGCTAGAGCGTGTTTGAAAATTGCTTTTTGCAAGATGTGCTTCTCACTTTGTGGGAGATTTGGCTCAAATTTAGGAGGTGTAGCGGGCTACATTGACTAAATTTGAACCAAATATAGCGCAAAGCATAGAGTGCAGATTGTAAGGAACTGAAAGTTCCTGGAATGAATTTTTAAACACGCTCTAAGCCCTAAAAAGCATCACTCGTGATTCCCTCCATGACCGTGATGCCTTCTCTGATGATGGTTCCCTTGATAAAATGACGACGTATCCTCTTTCTCTGCTTCATCAGAACCACCATGTTCTGTTCCAGAATGGTGCCCTCCATTCTTCTCACACTCTCTGATTAACTGGTCAATTTCCGCTATACTCATATCCTGGCACTCTTCTGCTGTCACGCCATCATCATATTGCCGCAATTGCAGATATGCATTATATTTTCCCAAAGATAATCCATGAGCATGTGCTTCAGAAACAACAGCCATATCCACACTAACATGTCTGCAGCCGTGTCCCATATGACCAGAACAACGTTCCACACCCTCCTCTAACTCACGGCCTCTGCTATAATCTGCCGCCAGTGTAAAAACAACATCTTGTTGATCCGTCAGATAAACACGCATTGCATCACTTTCCATTACGAGACCAATCGCCTCCGTATATCCTTTCCCCTTTAGGGACAATCCATTCACAACAGCTTCTCCTTCTTCATTATATGCAGTTACCGAAACCACCTTATTAAAACGGTTCAACGCAAGCTCAATTGATGGATTGACATCAATACTTAAATAAGAAACCGGCATCTGAATCCAGAAATACCCTCCAGCCTCCATTGACAGAAAGAAAAACAGACAAACGACTGCCAAAGCCCACCGCACTGCCGGTCGGCGAACTGGGTGTCTTCCTTTTCTCCGGCTCTCTGATAAAAACTGCTTTGTTGACTCTTTTTGTTCTACATCTGCCTGAATATGATCCAACGCATCTTTTACCTTATTCGCCAATCTCATCACCTCCCAGCTTTTCTTTCAATAATTTCCTCCCTCTGGAAAGCAGAGAATATATCGTATTTTCTCTTTTCCCCAGAATTTTTCCAATTTCAGCGGCCGAATACCCATCATAATAATGAAGGTAAATAACATCTTTGTATTTCTCTGGCAAAGAGAGCACCGCTTCCAGAACTTCCCTGTACTCTTTGGGAGCTTCGGCTTCCATCTCCTGAACCGTTTCCAGAGATATTACATTGCGCCGAAAAAAACTTTTCAAATAATCTTTACATGAATTAATGGCTACACGGAGCAACCATGCTTTTTCATGTTCTTCATCACAAAACGCTTCATCATGCAGCATGTATTTCAAAAAAACATTCTGAAACACATCTTCTGTATCTGCCTGATTTTTCAAGTGGACAAAACAGATACGCTGTATCATATCTGCATACTTTTCCACCGCATGATTTACCTCCGCTTCACTCCGCATTACTTATCTCCCCCAATTCCAAAAGTACACCACCTGTGCCAAACAAAGTGCCGCTTCTTTCTGCCCTGTAAAGCCAATCCTTGCCAAGATAAAAGGGCAGCGGCTTTCCTGCCGCTGCCTGAATACTGCCATGCCCCACTTAACAATGATGGCCGCCCGAATGATGCTTTCCATTTCTGTGCCCATTATAATGGCTTTTATGCGTTTTTTTATGATGACAGTAATCACAGAGGCCATCCTTATTTTTATCACGATATTTCATACAATGTCCATCCCCTTTATCACAGATGCCATCATGGTTTGCGTCAACATGTTTTCCCTTGTGGGTATGCTTATCTCCATAATCACAATATCCATCATGGTTTTTGTCTGTAAAGACACAGCCATGAGCCTCTGCCTGCAAACCAGATGGACTTCCCATTCCCAGCATCATCACACTGGCTAATCCAAAAATCAACAGCTTTTTCTTCATTTCACAATTCCTCCTTATCAATCGCATTCTTTACTGTTTCACTTATAACACGATTGTAAAAAGGAAATCCTTGCATTCTTTTTCATTTTTTTCTAAATAAATAATTTGTTACTTTATTACCTCTTTTTGCCTAACCAGAAATCACCTTACAGCGTTTTTTATAACACGCAATGCCATATCTATAGATCGTCTTCATACCATCATCCAGAAGCGCTTCCTCATAAAATTTATCTTTTATCTGCTGTAACGCTTTCTGGCATACAACATCGAATTGAGCATTCTCAGCATATTTTAGCTCTATTACAATACCAATTTCTGCTTCTTGTGCCTCCACAATAATATCACTATACCCTTCACCTGACTCAACATTTGACCTAACAATCCAGTCATCCATATACGCAAAAAGCCCCAGTAAAATACCATGGTAAAAATTTTCTTTCCTAACCTTTTTAACATTTGTATCACGTATGCTTATTGTCTTTTTCAGGTAAGCGGTAAAGCCTGCCTCAATGGCTTTTGTATCATTTTCCTCAAATGCCCTGCAGAAATCTTCTAACCTCCGGTCGTCCTTTTTCGTTTCCTCTTTAAACCATTCATAAATCTGGTCTGTAAAAATCCACCTTATTTCCCTATTAGGAATCACAAGCTTGGTAAACACCTCTCCTTGTCCAATCCATGTCAAATAACCTGTTGTAAAAAGTATACTCCAAAGATTATCAATATCAGAATCAAAATCCCTGTATGTTAATTCCGGCCGTATTTTCTTTTGTATACTGCCACCCTCCATCAATATTTCAATATCCTTCCTAGCAGACGAATTCGCCTTATGAATAAATCGCCGAACAATATCATTGCTGCTTGTATTTGCCCAGTAATTCTTAGGAGACACAGACACGTCAACCCTTAAGTCAAAGCAATAGTTCATTACATCCCATGGACAGTAAATATTCAGATTTCCAAAATGATAGCCATCATACCACTCCTTTATTATGCCATACTGTTCTGTAAAACCATAATATGACAGAAGAGCCTGAACTTCCTGATCCGTAAACCCGAAATATTCATTATAGCCTACATCCATAACAGAAAATACCTTGAAATTATTAAAACCTGTAAAAATACTTTCTTTGGATATTCTAAGACAGCCAGTAAGAACTGCAAAATACATACTATCATTTGTTTTTAACACCTGCCCCAATAATCCCCGAATCAGTTTTACCATAGAATCATAATATTCCAACTGATATGCTTTGTCGAGTGGTACATCATACTCATCAATCAGCAGAACCACTTTCTGTCCATAATGCTTCCACAGTAATTGCGACAATAGCAACAGACTATCTCTCAAAAGCCCATCCGCCATTGCAAAATCACCTCTGACGTCCAACTCAATAAGTTTCTGATACTGCAATTGCTCTGTTTTCGACAAATGTTCACTGTCTTTCAGGAACGGAAACCGAATCGCTTCTCTTCCTATGGTTCGGCGCAACATCCCTTTTGCCTCTTCAAAATTTTCTCCTTCGACCCCCTTTAAGCTAATGGCAATAACCGGAAATTTTCCCATATAACGCTCACAGAGTTTTCTTTCTCTGGAAATTTCAAGTCCATCAAAAAGTGTACTATCGCTCCCAACTTCAAAATAATACTTCAGCATACTCATATTCAGAGTTTTTCCAAAACGTCTTGGCCGGGTAAACAGATTTACATATGCCCGATTTTCTAAAAGCCCTTTAATCAGCCCCGTTTTATCAACATAATAAAATCCATCCTTGCGGATTCTCTCAAAATCTTCAATCCCTACAGGAAGTTCTTCTTTTACTGACATATTTAACCCTCCCCTTCCTAGAGCGTGTTTGAAAATTCATTCTCGCAATCTGCACTCTATGCTTTGCGCTAAATTTGAGCCAAATCTCCCACAAAGCGAGAAGCGCATCTTGCAAAAAGCAATTTTCAAACACGCTCTAAAAAGAAACCTCCCAATTGCCAAATCGCAATTGGAAGGTTTTTCTCCATTTCTAAAAACACCTTATTCTTCTTTTCTTCGATGCATAGAAAATTCATACTGCTTATATTCTGACAGAGTATCAGAAATCGTGCGGTCATCTGCTGCTTTAAGCTGTTTATCACGTTCACGTTTAAACGCCTTCTCCGTCTGAATATTTCCAGGCCCAGCTACACAGCCTCCCTCACATGCCATCCCTTCAATAAAGTCTTCCGGAAGCTTTCCTGCCTTCAACAAGAACAATGCCCTCCTACACTCTTCGGCACCATTACACTGGCGCACATTGACTCCAGCATTTACTCCCTGCTCTGTCAAAGCCTGCTTTACAGCCTTTGTCACACCACCAGAATTAGAATATCTCTTTCCATGGATACTTCCATTCTGCTCTTCAAAGACACATGGCTCCAGCTTTACACTCTTTGCACGGAACATTGCACTTAACTCTTCAAAAGTAAGCACAAGCTCTGCATTATCGCCAGGGTGTTCCTGATCCTGTCCTGCCTCACTCTTTTTCGCAATACATGGCCCAATAAAGATACAAATTGCATCTGGGTGCATTGCCTTTACTAATCTTGCTGTAGCAGCCATCGGTGATACAGTTGTAGATACATGTTCAGCAAGTTCTGGGAAATGGCGGCGAATCATATGTACAAACGCCGGACAGCAGGACGTTGTCATTTTTTTCCCTTCATTATAAGCCTCTGCCCACTCTCTTGCCTCCGAATCAGAAACAAAATCTGCACCGATTGCCACATCTACCATATCTGCAAATCCAAGTTTTTTAATTCCGTTACGAATGGATTCCATTGTAATATCTACACCAAACTGGCCTTCTGCAGCCGGCGCTACTAATGCGTAGACTGGTTTATCTCCCTTTAAATAATCAATGACTTCGATAATACGGGAGCTGTCTGAAATAGCCCCAAACGGACAAGAATTAATACATGCGCCACAACGGATACACTTCTCATCATCAATACTAACTCTTCCATCTTCCCCGACCTGAATTGCGTCTACAGGACAGGCACGGCGGCATGGGCGCATAATATCCACAATTGCATGATAAGAACATGCTTCATAGCACTGTCCACATTCCTTACATTTTTCCGGATTAATATATGCCTTTGTACGTGTCATGGAAATTGCGCCAAACTTACAAGCCTGCATACACTTTTTACCAATACATTTCTGACAGTTATCTGTTACGGTAAAACGGGTAATTGGGCAATTCTCACAGGCAGCAGGTATAATCTTTACTGTGTTACGGCAAGGCTCCCCATCTGCAGGGTTAATATTCTTTGCGAGCATAATTCTCTCGCGTACAATCTCTCTTTCTTTATACACACAACAACGGAAACTTGGCTTGCTGCCCGGCAGAATCTCATATGGCAAGGTAGCCTCAATCTGGTCAAGCTTATCCTCAAATGCTGCTTTCGCAACATTGTAAAGTACTTCATTTTTAATGTCCTGGACGGTATCATTCTCGTTAAGCATCTCTTTCTCCTTTCCTTCTCTGTAAACAATGTCTCTTTTCATTTCTTGTTGTCCAT
Source organism: uncultured bacterium (assembly GCA_947651225.1). Lineage (GTDB taxonomy): Bacteria > Bacillota > Clostridia > Lachnospirales > Lachnospiraceae > Butyribacter. The sequence continues at coordinate 16,904 of CANSYK010000083.1, forward strand.
CATAACATATTTCGATTCGGGAAACAATGCCTTCCGACATAGTTTTTCTTCCCAATTTTATCCGAAAGTTACTGTTCACTCCGTTACCAGTAACAGCAGCGTTTTCAACGCTGTATGCACACATTTTGCAAAATTCATGCAAAATGGCGCCACAAAACTCGTACTTTTGGCATAAAGCATGCCCAAAATCCTCGAATTTGGGCAATATGTGAATAGTAACAATAGTAATATCAGCACCATAAATGAAAATCCCCTAATTTGACATAAAAAAAATGTTGTTGTATCATTTATCTTGCATTTCTTATTCACAGATTTGGGAACTACAGGGGACATTGACTCTCCCCTGAAAACAAAAGTAAAACAGAAAGGCAAATTACAGATATGGCTAAATTAACTATTTTTACCCCAACATATAACAATGGTAATCTCCTTAAAAATTTATATCAGTCACTTTTAAAACAAACCTGTCAGAATTTTGAATGGCTTATTGTTGATGATGGTTCAAATGATGAGACAAAGACTATAGTTTCTACATTCCAAAAAAATGCTGATTTTAAAATCCGGTATTTCTATCAAGAAAATAAAGGAAAATATAAAGCCCGCTACAATGCAATACAACAGTGCAAGACGAAATTGTTTTGCTGTATTGACGCTGATATTATCTTAAATGAAAACTTAGTAAAAATTTTGTTAGAGGAATGGGAATGTTTTCAAAGCAAAACTTATATTATAGGAATTGGTATGCCAATTATATACAGGCATTATAATGATTTGTCAAAGACAATAGGTGGTTCTTTTCCCAAAAAAACACCAGAATCAGGAAAATTGTCTGAACTTACTTCTAAATATGGGTACCATGGGGAGACTCTATATATGTTCGCTACAAATATATTAAAAAAACTCACAATTCCCAAAACGCCAAAAGCAGAAAAGTTCTGGAAGGACAGTGCCTTTTATTTTCCACTAAATAAAGAATATAAAGTACACTGGCTGAACATTCCAGCCGGTGAATCCGTTTATCAGCCAGGCGGACTATCAGACAACAGGCTGAACAACGAGATAAACAGCCCAAATTTAACATTACTGTCTTACAAAAAAGGAGCCATATATCACCCACTTTTTTTACATAAAATTGCAAATTGCTGCATGTATATTACATGGAAAAAACTGTTAAAAATGAAAGACAGGTTTGGTGGACGTATCCCTCTGCCCGTTTATCTTCCGGCATACCTTATGGAGCCAGTTTACTGTAGAAAATTTCGCAAAAATATTAAGTCTTGTTTAAAAAACAAGACTTAAATAAGGCACTTTGATTTTAGTTAAAGACAAACATCCTGCAACAAACCTGCATTTAAATAGTTTCTTTAAAATACCCCTGTTCCTTCCAGCAATATTTTAAAAGCAATAACAATTAGTACAATACCGCCAAGCAATTCTGCCTTTGCATGATACTTTGTTCCAAAAATACTGCCTATTTTTACCCCTGCTGCCGAAAAAACAAAGGTAGTCAGCCCAATAAATGTAATTGCTGGAAGGATCTCTACCTCCAAAAAAGCAAAGGTAACGCCAACAGCTAAAGCATCTATACTTGTAGCAACAGCCAGCAAAAACATCGCTTTTGCGCTCATAGAGCTGTCTGTTTTTTCTTCCTCCCCATAAGCTTCCCGTATCATATTTCCACCAATAAATAAGAGTAGTATAAATGCAATCCAGTGGTCATACTTTTCTACCATCTCCGCAAAAAAACTTCCCAAAAAATAACCAAGCAAAGGCATTAATGCCTGAAAGCCGCCAAACCACGCTCCTGCAATGCACATATGCTTTGCACTGATTTTTCCCAGAGATAAGCCCTTACAAATTGACACAGCAAACGCATCCATTGACAATCCTGCTGCCAGTACAAAAAGCTCCACAATACTCATATTGATCCTCCACATCAACTATATTCGCAACATTTCTTATATAACAGCTTCTTCCTGTGGAATGGGATGACTCATTAAGCCTTTATCCGTGATGTATCTCCTGAAAGCAGTGCAAAATAGATAATTGCACTAAGTGCGAAAAAGAGGAGGGCAATTCCTGTCAGGACACCCCTTCCATCTATTATGAAGCTTAAAGCCAGAGCCACCCCTCCCAGAATCATCTGTAAAAACATATTGACCAGGATTCCTAATGTAACAGACATCCCCTGTTTCACAACCTCTGTTTCATTTTCCCATTGATACTTTTGGAAACAGAGATTAAAAAACATACCAATAACTGTTGAAAAGCTTACTACCGCAAATAATACAATAAAAAACAGCAAAAATGACAGGATATCCAGCTCTAAAGTAATTCCAAGGCATACACTGCATATCAGCGCTGCTGGAAGCAAAAGCACCATATTAAACGCCATTTTACTTTTTAATATCGTTTTCCAGTTAAGAGGAAGGCTTAATAAAATCCAGAGATTTTTTCCCTCCAAAGACAGCGAAACACTTGTTGTACAAGACATTGTCAGAAACATCGCCACCAAAAAAGGAATCCCATAACGGCAATCTCTTACCACTCCAAAAAGTTCCTGATCCTCCATAAGCATTCTCTTTCCTACTACCAGGCAGGCTATTGACGCAATCACCGCAAGCATCATCCCAACCCCAATATTCAGCATGTAAGGTGCCGAAGAAAGCAGGCGTTTCCATTCCTTATATACCAGCGCTGTTATAACAGAATGTCCCTTCTGCTTCTTCATCCGATAGACCACTTTTTTTCCCTTGCTCATCAATGCAGAATTAATAGCACGATATTTTTTTGCCACCAGAAAGACAAAACAATAGTATATTCCAAGAGATAACCCCGCAAAACCCGCAAACGGCAAAATCCTCTGTCTGTTGACAGCTGCATCAAACAGGGCAGATATCGGATAAAACCGATGCATCTGCTGCTGGATCATTTGTGTAACATCCTCTAACTGATGGAGGAACTTCCCATGATCCTCTATCTCCATTGTATTCACAAAAATATTAAAGGCGATTATAGCACACAAAAAAATCAGCATAAGAACTACCTGCACTAAGACCTTAAAACGGGACTTAGAACCAATTGCGGCCGCAAGTGTACCAAATATCGAAGCAATTGTCATAGGAAGAAGCGGCGCAAGTGCTGCTGCCACAATCCACATCAAACCTGCTGCGAGCTTTCCTGCAAAGGAAAGTGAGGTAACACTAAGCAGATATGCACTCCCCATTGGCAGCATCACGGCAAGGCTAAACAGCAGATTATTCAGATACATATATAAGAATTTACCTGTCACTATTGTTTTAACAGAAAGCGGCAGAGACATCAGCATATCATAATCCTGAAAGGCAAACAGATATCCACCAGTTTTCACAAAAGAAAAAATCAGTGTAAACAAAGATACCATCGTAAGCGCAAACCCCGGAATAATTTCTGCCATGCCCATAACGCCATACCCAAATCCCATCAGAAAACTTAACCCTACTACCATACAAACAAGAAACATAACTCCAATAAATACAGCAATAGCCTGTCCTTTTTTCTTTTTATCATTTTCATAGCGAAACTGATTTAATCCAGATTGATTTAAGAACTGTATCTTTAATAATTTCCAAAGCTTATTTCGCATTTTCCGTCACCTCCATAAACACCTCTTCCAGTGACGAATCCTGCACTAGTTCTTCCATCCTTCCAAACGCTACAATAGAACCCTGCTTGATAATTGCAACCTTATCACAAAGCTTTTGCGCTACCTCCAGTACATGTGTTGAAAAGAAAATAGCGCTTCCTGCCTTACACATTTCCTTCATAATATTTTTTAACGTCAGGGCAGCTTTCGGATCCAATCCGACAAACGGCTCATCAAGCACCAATAACTTTGGCTTGTGAATCAACGCAGAAATAATAGCAACCTTCTGTTTCATCCCATGTGAATAGGAAGAAATCAGGCTTCCCAAGTCAGAAGTGATTTCAAACAAATCTCCATACTTTTTCATTATTTCTGTCCGCACCGATTCGTCAATTCCAAAAATATCCGCAATAAAATTCAAATACTGAATCCCTGTCAAATGTTCATACAAATCAGGATTGTCTGGAATATATGCTGTTACACTTTTACACTCCAATGGCTCCTGCCGCACCGAATGTCCATCAATAAAAATATCTCCCTCTGTAAAATCAAGCACGCCAACTACAGAACGAATTGTTGTACTTTTGCCTGCCCCGTTGTGTCCAATAAAACCGCAGATTTCCCCTGCCTCCACCGTCAGATTCAGATTATCTACTGCCTTTTTCCCATTTGTATAGGATTTTGAAAAATTTTTAATTTCTAACATATTGCTTCCTTTCTTATGTATTATTTTCACTCTACTCAATTTGTTTTTGCAACGCCAGACGGCATAGCCGGATGGTTTTTCGCATGATGTTTAGAATAGCCGTGAATAATAACAATCTATTGACATATAAAAATAATTATAGTAAACGAAAAAAACGCTTGCGTTTTGCTTCGTTTACAGCGCCGGATACACGCTGCAAAGCAGCATAACTTCCTATGTGTATCCGTGCGCATCCATTATAGTTAACGCATGTATTTTATGCGTTTACTATAATCCTCTTTTTTACGAATTAATATTACACAAAATACAATTGTAGCTATTAAAAAGCTAACTGCTATTATATACTGTATAGTAACCGATAAACGGTTTGTGACTGTTGGAACACAGCCGCCAATATTACCAAAAA